>CAMWXG010000006.1 GCA_947178155.1 uncultured Lachnoclostridium sp. | reverse complement strand
ATCCAGCATGGCAACATCTTTTAAAAGTACAATCTGATGCTGCTCTAAAGCCTCACTGATTCGGTTTATATTAACCTCTGCTTTATCATATTTTACTTTTAAATTGGAAAGTTTATTTGCATTTTTCTTAAAAAATCCTAAAAAGCCCTTTGTCTCCTCTTCCTCATCAAACTCCCTAAGCTCTGCAACTACCTGAGTAAGCATTTCACCTACCTCACCCATGTCTTTAGTACGTACATTACCAAGAGCCATATCCGAAAAATCTGCAATCTTCTTCTGGCAGCCTGCACCATACTGCATAACCTGCTGAGTGTTTGACAAATCAATGCTTGCAGCAAAATCATCTACCATCTTCTGCTCTTCTGGAGAAAGTTCTACCTGCATATCCTCTCCAAAACTCTTTTGTTCTATTTCTTCTGATGGTATTTCCTCCGGCATCTGCTTTTCTTCCGGAAAAGCGTCAAAAGTAAGGACTGGTGCCTCTTTCAACATTTCATCTAAATCACTCATATTTCCTCCTATTCTTCTCTATTTCTCCTGAAAGTCCCTCTTTCGCCAGCATTGCCTGAAGTACCTGCGCATCTGCAGTCACATCATAAGCTGCTTCACGAAAAATTTTGTTCAGTAATTCTCCAAAAGCATCGTTTATTGTATCTAAAGTTTTCTCTATCTCTGTTTTAGCTTCCTTTATGTCCTCTCCCTGCACACTTAAAGAATCAAATTCCTCATAAGCATCCACCAATTTTATGGTAGTTGGAAGATAATAATTCATAAACTTCTTCATCTGTGGTACCTGCTCCGGATGCTCTTTCAAACTATCAAATATTTCTTTAAGCAAATGCTGCAGTCTAAATAACTTTCTTGAAATTACTTCTCCCGGAATATTGTTATTCATTTCCTTAAGCCTGCGAATGTATTCCTGCCCTTCGGCAATCATGGTGTCAAGCTCTGAACTGCCGGAATCTGTTTCCTGCCCTTCTTTTTCCTCCTGCTCTTTTTTCCATGTATCGCTATCCTGCTCTGCCTGCTGTTCCTTAAGTTTAATCTGACGCTGCTTTTCAACAGTAAGATATTCTCTGTAAACCTTATCATCCAACATCAGACAGCTTTCTTGTATATCCAGATGTCCCTCCGGAAAAAATCCGCGCTCCAGCATTTTTTTAACATCTTTAGCTATATATTTCATGGGCTTATTAGTGTGAAGTGCCAAATCCTTCAAGTTGATATAGTGCTTGTCCCCTGAAAGCTCCCTGTATTTTTCTGCCCTTTTAAGCCTTCCTTTCTGTCTGCATCCTACATTAATCATAGCAATAAATACTATCAATGAAAAAAACAGTATACCAAACGCTACACTAAAACCTCCACCAATCCCAATAGCAAGTCCCATGAAAATAATCGACAAGATTGCCATAATACCTGTCCCTATTCCTCCAAAAACCTGATATAATGTGCCTGATACCCTGCCAATCCTTTTAAATGGTGCTTTAATTACGTTCATAACTTCTGATTTTTGCTGATGCGATTTCGGCTTTACCCAATCAGAGTCTGTATTCTCCCCTGACATATTCGTCCAATCAGAAGCAGTATTTGTCTGTCCTGATGTATTCGTCCAATCATAGTTAGTATTTGACCTGCCTGATGTGTTTGCCCAGTCATAATTGGCATTTTCCCTATTTCTTGCATTCTTCTGCCAATCATAAGCAGTATTTTCCCATTCTCTGCCCTTATCCGTAATTCTTTCTTTTACATTATTTAACGTACCCCATACTGTACCAGATATCACATCATTTAAATGGCTGAAATCCCCTGTTCTCAACGCATCTTCAACTGCATATCTGATTTCTTCCCCAAAATTATTTCTTGACTGATTATCGTTCATTTTACCTAATCCTTATTTCTATCAATTCATTTATTTTTATTTCTAATGATTTCAAGCACCTCTTCCTCTGTCAGTTGTACTTTTTTTGCAATCTCATTAGTGTGCATGTTCATTTCATAATATGCATAAACCATGCCATCTTTTATACCTTCATTTCTACCCTCTTCTCTTGCATCTTCCCTATTGTACTTTATAACATCTTCAATATTCCATTCTTCTAACATAAGACTCATTAACTCTTCACCCCTTTCCTTCATAAAACTAATACGTATGCCTTCTTTTATCCTTTAATTATAGCACTCCTGCTAAACTATTACAAGAAATTCTTCTCCGACTCTTGACAACACTCTTTAAAAATGATATGATTGTCATTGTTGTGATAGCTACAGTACAATATACGTAGACGCAGGTGTGTCGGAATGGCAGACGAGGAAGACTCAAAATCTTTTGCTGGTGACAGCGTGCGGGTTCAAGTCCCGCCACCTGCATTTAAGGCGCAAAATCAAAATATCATTTGGTTTTGTGCTTTTTTATATTTGTAAAAATAAGCTACAACAAGAGGATATAGGACATATATATATGTCCTATATCCTCTTGTCATAGCTGCTACAATTATCCTATTATAATATGTAATAAATAAGTTAGCCTATAACCTTCTTAACAGCTTCCAATACTCGGTCAGCCTGGAAAGGTTTTACTATAAAGTCCTTTGCCCCATTCTGTATAGCTTCAATAACCATAGCCTGCTGTCCCATAGCAGAACACATGATAACATTTGCTCCGGCATCGACTTCCTTAATCTTCTTAAGTGCTTGAATACCATCCATCTCTGGCATAGTAATATCGAGTGTAACAAGATCAGGCTTTAATTCACCATATTTCTGAACTGCAACCACTCCATTTTCAGCTTCACCTACTACGTTATAACCACCTTTTGTAAGAATGTCCTTAACCATCATTCTCATAAACGCAGCATCATCTACAATTAAAATATTATTTCCCATGGTCATTCTCCCTTGCATAAATTAGTATATGGTTCACAATATATCTGAACCTACAGAAAAACTACGGTTCTTCTTTGGTCAGCCTGTAACGGCTACAACTCTTATAGATAATTATATATCTTTTAATCATTTGTGTCAAGTAAATTGAAAACTTATCAAAATGTTTTTGTTTCATTGTTATTGCTCACTTTGTTATCAGTAACAAAACGCTTTCGCCACACATTTATTCTAAAAATACTTACGGTTACCCCATAAATTTCCTTTTTTTAAATCAATATATTCACCATATGCTTTCTCAAGCATTTGTTTTTCATTTGAAAATTTTAGTAAATGATAAGCTTCATGATACTTGTAATATCCTGAATCTTCAAAAAATTCCTCGCGCTGTGGTTTACTATAATAACTGTCCGCCATCATAAGATACCAGTGAACATCTTTTATTACTGTGTCTTTTGGTGTACTAAAGCTATATTGGCTCTTACCCACATACTTAATTATATTAGCCGATACACCGGTTTCTTCCTTTACTTCCCGAAGTGCAGTCTCATTATACTCTTCACCCTCCTCGACCGTCCCCTTAGGTAAAACCCAGCCTTCATAGCGGTTTCTATAATTCTTATACAGCAGTAAAATCTTTCCCCTGAAAATCACCACACCGCCACAACTAATTGCCTCAATCATTGCAAATCCTCCTGCACAGTGTGTACACATTGTTAATAGTATACCTCTTTTTTGAATTAAATGCAATTAATTGTTTCACATAAAAAATTATTCAATTACCTCATATATGCAGGCAAGCTTGCAATATAAGAAATTGTATTTTTCAGGCTGAGCTGTGAATAATAGCAATTGCATCACTATTCTCCCAAATATTGTCTAAACATCTCTTTTGCTATAGGAACTGCATACTGGCTTCCTGTTCCTGCACCCTCTACTACTATACTTACTGCAATCTTTGGATTTTTAGCTGGCGCATACCCTATAAACCATGCATGTGATGTTCCCTCTGAATCAAATTCTGCCGAACCTGTCTTTCCTGCTACCTTATAAGATAATGTTGAAAGTGATGCACCTGTTCCATCATTTATAACCTCTTTCATAAATTTTTCTATAACAGCAGCTACATCTTCTTCTATGATTTTACCATTTGACACAGGATCATAGCTTTTTACAGTCTGTCCTGCGTAATTTTCAGTGTGGTCTACAACATATGGTATCATCATTTCTCCGCCATTTGCTATAGTTGCAGCTATCATTGCATTCTGCATTGGAGTTATCATTGTCTTTCCCTGACCTATAACTGTCTGGACAAGCTCGCCTGCGTCTGACTTTTTATCAAGTTCAAATCGGCTTTTCTTATATTCAAATTTAACTGGAAGCTGTTTATTAAACATAAACTTTTCACAAAGCTTCTTAAAAGAATTTACATTAAGCTCCATACCTATTTCTGCAAATGAAGCATTACATGATTTTGCCAGTGATTTGCTTAAATTTAACTCTCCATGCTTTTCTTTTCCATAACAATTAATAACATTTCCTTCAAAAGAATCAGAACCTTTGCACTTATACGAATAACTATTATAAGATGAAGGATTTTCCAGAATATATTCTATTGCAGTCATAACCTTAAATGTAGAACCCGGTGGATAAAGTCCCTGTGTTGCTCTGTTTAAAAGGGCAGAGTTATCTTCTTCATCCTCCACAAGCCTGTCCCAGTCATTATCAACAGTATTGGGGTTATAATCAGGTTTTGACACCATTGCAAGTATCTTTCCGGTATCCGGTTCTAGTGCCACTACTGCCCCTTTATAGTTTCCAAGTGCCTTGTAAGCAATCTGCTGCAAATTTGCATCAAGCGTTGTATATACGTTATCTCCCTGACTCTTATCTCCCTTAAATGTATTAGCTAATTTCTTAAGCGGATTTGAATGTGATGTAAGAAGCGGATAACACTGCTCTCTTTCAACCCCTGTCATACTATTAGTAATACGTCCGATAACATGACAGAAAGTATTATCATAAGGATACACCCTCTTATCCTCACCATCATCTCCTGTAATTGTCTTGGCAAGCACCTTTCCATCCGCAGAATAAATATTTCCTCGTACCACCTTTTCTGCAAGAATATCTCTTCTTTTATTATATGGATTATTAATAATCTCTTCACTGTCACTTACCATAAAATTGACAAGGTATCCTACCATGCAGAGAAATATAATTACAACAGCATACGTAACTTTAAGTATCTGTTTATTACCTTGTATAGAATCATCTGATGCCTTAAACCTGCTGCGAACTGCAGACTGCCTCCCTTTACCTGTCTCATGCCCTTCGCCTGCGCTTAACTTCATTATTTTTTCTCTTCCTGTCTGTAGCCTTTGCATACTGCTCCTCTCTGGGACTTACCATATTTTTTGAAATACTCCTCGAAATATCTTTATTACCATTGATAACATACATGCCCTGAATAATACTAAATAAAATCACTGTACTTATTATGGAACTTCCACCATAGCTTACAAGCGGAAGTGTAACACCTGTAGATGGTATGAATTTTGTCACCCCACCTATAGTTAAAAACACCTGAAAAATATACTCTATACTAAGTCCAAATGCCGTAAGTTTATAAAATCTGCGCTGCATCTTAAGTGATATATTTATAAACATAATAAAGCAGCTTATTTCAACTAAAATCAAACATATTCCAAAAAATGCTCCAAGCTCTTCACATATTGCAGAAAATATAAAATCACTCTCAGAAACCGGGATTACTTTAGGTGTTCCTTCTCCAAGCCCCATTCCAAACCAGCCGCCTGTACCTATTGCAAAAAGTGAGTGCGCCACCTGATATCCTGCCGTATCTATATGACTCCATGGATCCCGCCATGCAATTACCCTTGTCTGCACATGTGTAAATATCTGGTAAGCAGCAACAGATGCTATTACCCCTGCACCAATACCGGCTCCAAGATATAAAGAATTTCCACTTGCTGCATATAGTATAAATAAATATGTTATATAAAATATAAGTGCAGCGCCCAAATCTTTCTCAGCTACAAGTATGAGTACATGAGCAGCCGCAAATATTGTCACTTTTACCACATTTAAAAATCTTGTTGATTTTGCAAAAAGGGCTGCTGAAAAAAATACAAATACAATTTTTACAAACTCTGAGGGCTGCATTGCAAATCCACCTATTATTATCCAGTTTTTAGCACCATATTTTTCCCGACCTATTACAAATACTAATGCAAGCATTAGTATGCCAACAATGGCATATAAAAAACCAAGCCTGTCAAAATATGCAAATTTCTCTATAATAATAGGTATAAACAGCCCAACAAAGCATATTGCCCCAGCAAATATCATTTGCTTTATTACATAACTTTGATTAAGCCTTTCTATCATAATAAAACCAATAGTTAAAAGCATAAGCATATTATTAAGTATCATTTTTGACATTCCCTTATATACAAAAGGATATGCTCTTCCTGCAAAAATAAGAAATGCAAGCTGTATCACATAATACACAATTATTTTTACATCAAGGCTGTTTAAGTATAATGTAAGTGAACATATAAAATGTATACTATACATAATACTCTTCTGCCGTCTGTATATCTTTTCCTTACTTTCGATGCTGTTAAGAAATACAGAAAAACAATGCCATGTATAGACAGCAAACAGTATTATAATTATATATTTAGATATTTCTACAGCAATAGAATGAACTACTCCTATTATATTCATATCTCCAAATATACTTATTAATTTTTCTGCTGCTTTCTGCTTGTCCATTTAAACCTCCATTACAATATTTCATGTAAATAGTGTCCTTTCCTCGTCTTTTTGCTGCACCTGCCAAAAAGGACATCTGTTGTATCTTCTTTATCTTCTACAGTAAAATCATAACGAAATTCCCTTATCCCCATATCATACATTTCATTTTCAAACTCTGCCAAATATAATGGCTCACTATGATAAATTGTATTATAACAGTATTTACAATAATTGACTGCAATAAACTTATTATCCTTATTATCTGAAAATAAAGTCTTACTTTTTGTACTAATTTTACAATCATTACTGTTACAGTCTGAAAAATGCCGCTTTATACACTGTGCAGATACCATAAGCGGGACTAAACTGTATAACACAGCCTCCATTCCCTCATATGCCGCCAAACACTTAATCTCTGAAGCCGTAAGTTCAAATGGTATTGTATGCCTTTTAACCTGCTCATCTTTCCAAAAATCATAAGCGCTTCTATTCATAATATACATTCCTGAATCAGTAACTATATTATCCTTTGATTTTTTTAAGACATTACATAAAAACGCATATTCTTCAAAATTCCTTATAATATATCTGTCCCATTTCAAATTAAGCATACTTTCATTATCAGATGCCATTGCTTCATAATTGTCCCATTGTTTCTTTCTAAATATATGAGGCAGTACAATACAGCATTTCCTGCCACTATCTTTAACAAGCCGATATGCCAGCTTAATTTCATCATCATCCATAAGTTCAGTTTTTATATATATTTCGCTAATCCTGTCACATTTAACCACTGCACTTAACTGCTGCATAGTCATAATACCCGCTTTATATACTACATCTGTACTTATTCTATGGTCATCTAAAGCTGATAATCTGTCAATGTTTATACTGCTTTTAGCACCGACTTGTTTTCTTCTATATATATTAAGTATTTTTTCTCTAAGCATATCAAGCGCAGTACGACGCATATTTTTAAGCATACTTACAGGAAGAAAAATATTGCCTTCTATATTAATATCAAGATTTTTAAATACAAAATCAGTGCCGCCTGTCTGTGAAATGCTTTTTAAAACAGACTTTTCATCAACAGGACGTTTATCTGCTCTTTCACATATATCACCATATGCTGTTACTTTTAATTTACTATCAAAATTTAATCTGATATTGTCTGCACTATACCAGACACTAAGCGTTGCTTTTTCACCACATACCGCGCTAAATTCACCCTCTATAAGGATTTTCTTATCCTCTGCAATATATTTTTTTCTTATTTCCTCTATAAGTGCAGCATTTTTGGTTCGATATACCTCATCACCTTTATGAATTATACTTCCCTTCTTATACTTAGCATTAACTGTTTCACCCTTTTTTATATCAATACCAAGTGTATATTCATATTCCGGCTTCATGTATATATCCCGAAATTCTACGACATCTTGTGCACTTACATCTTTCAAAAGTTTATATTTTAATGAACCATTTCCAACTGATAAAACCTTTCCAACTAATATCCCACCATGCTTTGGACGTATTGAGGAAAGCATGTTATCCAAATCGTTTTTAAGATAACCAGACGTAAAGCCTTCTCTATTATAAAGCTCTGCCATAGCTTCTATATCTGCCTCAAATTCACTTCTATTATCTGCAATATATGAATAATATCCTTCCTTGCCATATTTTATATATAAATCTGTATATTTTCTATAAATAGAAGTTACAAATGCTGTATATTCAGGTCTTTTCATACGCCCCTCTATCTTAAAGGATGAGATTCCCGCGTCAGCAAGCTCCCCAATATAAAATAGATTGCACAGCTCTTTAAGACTTAAAATATAACTTTCATTTAAATTCCCCTGCTGTTTATACATATATGGCAGACGACATGGCTGAGCACATCTTCCCCTATTGCCGCTTCTATTTCCTGACATACTGCTAAAAAGACACTGTCCTGAATAGCAGTAACACAATGCTCCATGCACAAATACCTCAATCTCTGCATTGGTATCCATTCTCATCTGCTTAAGTTCTTCAAGTGTAAGCTCTCTTGCAGGTACAATCCTTGTAATACCATATTTTTCAAGAACCTGTGTACTTTTGCCCATAGTCAATGTCATTTGCGTACTGGCATGAAGATTTAGGTCTGGAAACCATTCATGCATTTTCTTCATTACACCTGTATCTTGAACAATCACAGCATCAATGCCAGCTTCATAATATGGACTAATATAATTATATAATTCCTGCTCTATTTCATTATCCTTAAGCAGAGTATTGACAGTCATGTAAACTCTTACACCATGCATATGACAAAAATTAATTGCCTCAATAAGCTTATCATACTCAGGATTGTCAGCATATGCTCTCGCTCCAAACCTGCCGCCTCCTATATAAACGGCGTCACATCCGGCATTTACCGCTGCATGAAGACTTTCCACTGAACCAGCAGGTGAAAGCACCTCCGGATACCCCTTAAAAATTTTGTTCAAAACATATACCTCCCGCAAAATGCGTAAAAAGCGTAACGCCACCACGCTACGCCTTATAATGCCTTTTATTAATACTTAAGTTACAATTCAGCTTCCATACTTTACTTATACAAAATACTCTTCATTGCTTTTACCAAGCTCTGTTTCAAGACGTATAATCTTATGGTCTGCCTCTTCTTTCTGCTTTGCCAGTGTTGCAAGCTTAGACTCAAGTGCCTCAATCTCAGCTTTCATTGATATAATATCATGCTTCATATTAAATATTTCTTTTTCCATGTCTTCATTTTCAGCACGCAGATCATCTGCAGTCTTCCTTGCTTTATAGTAATCATCACACAAGTTTATAGCAAGAAGTATACCTTTCATATCCGCATCAAGTTTATTATAGCCTTCCTGTTCCCTAAACCGGACAAATTTATCATTGATATGTGAAGCTATTTTCTGCATATATTCATTGCTTTCATATCCGCTTAATGTATACTGCTTTCCATTTATAATAACTTCAACATCGTTTTTCGTATTCATAATCCGGCCTCCTATTGAATATCTTTAGGCACTTCTACCTCAGGATTATCCTGTGGTTCATATTCCTGCGCTGTCACATCTGTGGCTCCTGTTGGAATGAGTTCTGCCTTATTTTTTCTTATTATATCAAGATGCCCGCTAAGAGCTGTTGCTAAAGCATTAGAATTGTTAATTACACTTTCTCCTGCATCTGTAATAACCTTTTCAGCCATAGTAAGCATTTCATTAGTATATTCAATAGCGCTGTTTCCTATCTCCAATGCCTGTCTTTGTGCTGATGCAATAATCTCTTCTGCCTGCTCCTTAGCCTGCTGCACCATAAGCGCGGCCTGCTGTGATGCCTGCTGCATTATACTGTGCTCTTCAACCATACCTTTGTATTGTTCTCTTGCGTCAAGAAGAATTGTATTGGCCTTATTTTCTGCATCTTCAAGTATTGCATCCCTTTGACTTAGTATTTTTTGATAACGCCTGATTTCCTCAGGCATGTCTCTGCGCAAATCATCCAGCAAATCATATAATTCATTCTTAGGAACTACTACTTTAGTCGTTGACAAAGGCTGCATCTTACAGCTCTCTACAAATGCATAAATATCTTCAATTTTCTGCTCAATTCTACTAACCTGCATACCACTATCCTGCATATGTACTCTCCTATCTGTCATACAAATATATTATCCTCTATTGTTATAAATAAAATCTTGCATTTAAGAACTGATAGACAACATCTGGCACTATGTCTTTTATATCCCCTTTATAACGTATCAATTCCTTAACTGCACTTGAGCTTATATATGAATACTCTGGCAGTGTTGCTAAAAAAACCGTATCTGCACTACAATTAAGTTTATAATTTGCCTGCGCAAGAGGCAGTTCATATTCAAAATCTGCTGAACTCCTGATGCCTCTTATAACCATCTGCGCTCCTGTCTTATCTACAAAATCAACTAACAAACCATCAAATGACATAACCTCAACATTATTTATATTATCAGTAAGCTTTTTAAGCATATCAACTCTTTCATCTACAGAACACAGTGGTGTCTTGCTGCTGTTTACAAGAACACCTATTATAAGCCTGTCAGCAATTACTGCTGCCCTTTTTATCAAATCCATATGACCTATTGTAACAGGATCAAAACTTCCGGGAAAAACTGCTGTTTTCATAATATCACACCTAAAAGTACCCTATATTTTTAAAAATACATGCCTATTTGTCTTATACTCTTTTACCCTTGTTTCTTTACATGATAAATTATATATATAAGATATATCAGTATCAATAGAAGTTTCTGCAATAATAAGAGTTCCTTCCTTTACAAGCAAAGAATCTATTAAAATCTCTATTATTTCCCGCTCAATTTCCTTATTATATGGCGGGTCCATAAATATTATATCAAATGTACCACTGCCAGAAACGCTCAGTCTTTTTATTGCCATTTTTACATCTGACTGTATAAACTTAGCAATATCAGAGAAATTTGTCTTCTTAATATTTTCCCTTATACATGCTGCTGCTTCTCTATTATTGTCAACAAGTACAGCCTCTTTTGCCCCCCTGCTCAATGCCTCTATTGCAATGCCTCCGCTTCCACTGAATAAATCAAGAAATCTGCTGTCATATACATCTGATTGTATAATATTAAACAGTGTTTCTTTAATTCTGTCAGAAGTAGGTCTTGTATGCTCTCCCTGTGGCGTAATAAGTTTCCTTCCTTTAGCTTTGCCTGCTATAACTCTCATTATACACCTCATTAAATACTTCTATTCTTTTCATTCTACCATATTATCTCACAACGGTCAAATATCGTCTGCAATAATTGTCATAAGCTGCTCTTTTTCTGGCTCCTCAATCATTACAAGCCTGTCTGCCTGTTTCATAATAATTTTTTCAAACATATTCCTTATTCCTCTGGCATTGCCAAAGTCTTCCCATTCTTCTTCCTTCATACCTTCAAGCTGCGCTAAAATCTTGTCCTTTGCAGCATCCTCTATTGTAAGACCTGCATTTTGTGCCATTACATCCATAATTTCAAGCAGTTCATTGTTGGTATAATCCGGAAAACTTATAAACTTATTAAATCTTGAAATAAGTCCTGTATTGCTCTTTAGAAATGTTTTCATCTCCTCTGTATATCCTGCAACTATAATAACGAGATTATCTCTGTGGTCTTCCATAAGCTTTACAAGAGCATCAACTGCCTCCATGCCAAAATCATTAGGAACATCAGGATTTACAAGCGAATATGCTTCATCAATAAAAAGCACACCACCTATTGCCTGTTCAATTACATCATGTACTTTTATGGCAGTCTGTCCAACATATCCTGCCACCAGTCCTGAACGGTCAGTTTCTATCATCTTACCATCTGTAAGTATTCCAAGCTCTTTATATACCTTACCTACAAGTCGTGCAACTGTAGTCTTTCCAGTTCCCGGACTTCCTGTAAATACCATATGATACGACATGTCCATTACTGGCATATTCATACTTTCCCTTAGCTTTCTTATCTTTATAAGATTTGTAAGAGATTGTATCTCTTTCTTTACATCTGACAATCCTACAAGAGAATTAAGCTCGTCCATAATTGCTTTAATGCGTCTTTCATGTTCTTCCTTTGCTACTCTTTCACGCTCTTTTATGCGCTCCTTTACAACAAGAAATTGTTCCCTTGCAATACGCTCCTCATTTTCCTGAACCCTTTTAAAAAACTCTGCTCGCTGTTTTTCTTTTCTCTCTGCCTCTTTCCTTGCTGCTTCTTTCTTTTCTAATTCCTCTTTCTCTCTTTGTTCTGCTTCTTTTTTCTCCTGCTCTTGCCTCCTAATTTTTTCTGCTGCCATGGCCTGTTCAGACTTTGCTTTCTTCTGCTGCTTTTCTGCAAATCCTGCTGCCTTATTAAACTCTGCTGTCTGCTTCTTAGCTGTATCTTTATTTATATTCTTATTTGTGTTTTTTCTTCTGCCCTTCTTGGCAGTTTTATTATTTTTTATTTCATCTGGTTCAATTTTTTTAGCCTTATTTTCATCCGTTTCAACTTTATGTGCTGGTGCAGTTATTGTTACTTTCACATTACCTTTTATAATATATTCTGCATCACACTTTATATCTTTTGAAGAAAGCTTTCTTGTAATATATTCAGCAAGTGTCTTTGCATCTCTATCAATAATAAAATTGCTGATTTTTTCATAATATTTTTGTATAAATCCACTTACTTTCTCATCTTTACCTGTATCTAAATACGCCATACATAGAAGTATATTTAGAAATGCATCAAGAAAATATTCTGTCATATCTGCCTTGCTCTGCTTATCATAAAGACCACAGAGCTGTAAAAGTATTGGCGGAAGCTCATAGAGTCTTCTGCTGTCATTATATACTACTCTTTGTATCCTGCCCTCTGTAGGTATGCCAAGCGGATTGCTTAAAGTAATTACACGCATAAATTCACGCTGACTGTCTAAAATCTCACCACAATGCACAGCTAGATTCATAAGCACAGATTGTACATACAAATCAAGTACTTCTGTACTTGACTTCTTCATTACATTCTCTGCCTGCTCCCAAAAACCATTTTCCTCAAGTCGTGTACAATATAAAACAAGCTTGCCATAATTCTTCCTGCCAAGCTCAAATAACTCCTCCTCTGAATATAATGTATCAGCCATAAATACTCCCTTCAAAACAAGCAAACTACTGCATTCAATCATTTTACTATTATTATGTCAAAAAATCAACAGAACTATAAAAAAATTTCATCAGTATATGAAGAAATATGTTTTCTTAAACTATCATATTTTTTGCATAAAATCAATACATCATCAGTAAAACGTTTTGCTGCGTCTCCTGCAGCTTTTAGTATATCTGCATCCTGATATATGTCAGCAAGTTTAAAGTCAAGCTCACCACTCTGACGTATACCAAAAAAATCTCCTGGCCCTCTAAGCTTTAAATCCTGCTCTGCTACATAGAAGCCATCGTTTGATTCACCAAGTATATTCAGTCTCTCCATAATATCTTTTGATGAATTTCCTGCCATAAATATGCAATATGACTGCTCGCCTCCTCTTCCTACTCTTCCTCTTAACTGATGAAGCTGCGCAAGTCCAAAACGCTCTGCATTTTCAATCATCATAACAGTTGCATTTGGCACATTTATGCCCACCTCAATTACAGTTGTAGACACAAGTATATCTGTTTCATGTTTTGCAAACCGTTCCATAATATCATTTTTATCAGAAGGACGCATCTTTCCATGCAGACACTCAATATGTATATCAGGAGATAATTTTTCGCGAAGCTGCCCTGAATAGTCCATAACATTTTCAGCTTCCATATTTTCACTTTCTTCAACCATCGGGCATATTACATATACCTGATGCCCCGCCTTTACTTCCTTTTCCATAAATTTATATGCCTGAGAACGATAATTTGTCCCGACAACACAATTCTTTATTGGGAGCCTGCCTGTTGGAAGAACATCTATAATTGAAATATCAAGGTCTCCATATAATATAATTGCAAGCGTCCGCGGAATTGGAGTTGCACTCATAACAAGCATATGCGGCTCATTTCCTTTAGCCGAAACAGCTTCTCTCTGGCGAACTCCAAACCTGTGCTGCTCATCTGTTACTACGAGTGCAAGGTCTGCAAAAATTACTTTCTCTTGAATAAGCGCATGTGTGCCAATCACTATATCAAGCTCACCGCTCTCTATTCTGCTGTATACCTTTCTTTTTTCCGCTGCTGTCATTGAGCCAATAAGCAGCCCTGTCTTTATTCCAAATCCATTTAAAATATCATTGAAAGAATTATAATGCTGTACTGCAAGCACTTCTGTAGGTACCATAATAGCACCCTGATGTCCGTTTACTGCACATACGTAGAGTGCGAGCACTGCAATAATAGTCTTACCTGAACCTACATCTCCCTGAATAAGACGGTTCATTATACTTCCTGATGCCAAATCACTCTCTATATCATGCCATGCATTTAACTGCCCTTCTGTAAGTTTATAAGGAAGTCCTTCAATAAGTTTTTCTGCAGCTTTATGTTCTTTCATTATAAAGTTTGATGTCTTCTTATTCTTATTTTTCTTCATATAGTTAATTGCAAGTGCAAATAGAAAAAACTCATCAAATACAAGACGTTTTCTAGCTTCCATACACTCTTCCTTATCCTTTGGAAAATGAATAGCTTTAACAGCTTTCTTTAAGCCAATAAGATTATACTCCTTACGTATATCTAAAGGAAGAAAGTCACTTTCAAAATCCGCCTCATGAACAGCAGCTTTGACCGCCTTTGACACCGCATTATTAGTAAGTCCTGCTGTAAGACTATATACTGGTCTAAGGCTATCTATTGAAGAAATGTATTCCTGTTGTGATAAAACCTTTGGCTGCTGCATTTGCAATATGCCATTTCTATTTATAACCCTTCCCCGAAGTATATAATGTGTCCCCATATGAAGCAGCTTCATCATAAATGTCATGTTAAACCATACAGCAGTAATGGTTCCGCCTGCATCTTTCATACGGCATTGCACTATTTTTAAACCACCGCGCCTAATTGCCTTTGGGCGTTCTGCAGGACTGACCTCTACAATAATTGTACTGCCCTCTTTAGCATTTAGTACAGGTTCAATTCTTCCAAATATATCATACTCTCTTGGATAAAAGCAGAGAAGCTCCTCTACTGTACTAATCCCCAGTTTATTAAAGAGCTTCTCACTTTTCTCGCCAATTCCCTTTATTTCTCTAATACTATCGCCAAATTTCATATAAACCTAAATCCAATCTATATCTCTCCTACTCTACTGATATAAAATATGAATATACAGGCTGTCCGCCATACTGTATTTCAACCTCTACACCTTTATATTCATTCACTATCTCATCAGCAAGCTTCTCTGCGTCTGCTTCTGTCATATCTGCACCATAATATAAACCTACAAGTTCTGAATCATCATCTATAAGCTCTCCAACAAGTGCCTTAGCTGCTCCCTCGGCAGTATTGTCAACAGAAACCACTGTCTTATCTGTAAGGCCTATAAAATCACCTTTATTTATCTTCTTGCCATCTATATTTGTATCACGTACTGCATATGTTATCTGTCCGGTCTTTATATTAAGCATCTCTGCAGACATATTTTTCTCATTATCCTCTACAGAACTATCACTTGAATAGTTAATTAAAGCTGCTATTCCCTGTGGTATATTCTTAGATGGTATAACTATAACATTTTTATCCTCTGTGAGCTCTTTTGCCTGTTTAGCAGCAAGGATTATATTTCCATTATTTGGGAATATGAAAATATTATCAGCGTCAACAGATTTAATGGCATTTAATATGTCATCTGTGCTTGGATTCATAGTCTGCCCGCCTTCTATTACATAATCCGCTTTTAGATCATGGAATATTTCGGTAAGCCCTTTGCCTGCAGCTACGGCTATAAAACCATCACGCTTATGCGACTTATTGTTATTATCTTCTTTTTCTTCCTGTTCACTATTATTGTCTTCTTTTTCTTTCTGTTCATCAGTATTACCTAATGCTAATTTTTCAGCGTCACGTATAACTTTTTCATTATGCTCCTCGCGCATATTATCAATCTTCATACTTGTAAGTGAACCATATGAAAGTGCTTTTTGAATAGCAAGACCAGGATCATTAGTGTGTACATGTACCTTTACAATTCCTTCATCTGCTACAACAACTACACAGTCACCAATTTTTTGAAGATATTCCTTTAACTGCTGTTCAACTATATTTTCATCACGTTCAAGCATTATAATAAATTCTGTACAATATCCAAACTTTATATCAGCTTCATCTGCATTACTTGCCATTGTAACCTTTGGAACTTCACTTAATGCTTTTGAAACATCTTTTCCAGATTTTATAGTATAATCAGACACCTTCCCTTTAAGGGCATCTATCGCTCCGCGCAAGAATGTCATAAGACCTTCGCCGCCTGAATCCACAACTCCAGCCTGCTTTAACACCGGAAGCATCTCAGGAGTCTTTAAAAGCGCATCCTCCATACTTTGTGCTACAGCATCACAAAATTCTATAATATCCTGCATATCATCATTTATTATAATATCTATAGCCCTGTCAGCACCAGCACGAGCCACTGTAAGAATAGTCCCCTCTTTAGGTTTCATAACCGCTTTATATGCTGTATCAGAAGCATGTTGTATAGCATTTGACAAAGCATTTACATCCAGCTCCTCAAGTCCTTTTATGGATTTTACAAATCCACGGAATATCTGTGACATAATTACACCGGAATTGCCCCTTGCACCTCTTAGGGAACCGCTCGAAACTGACTTTCCAAATTGCTCTATAGTAGGATTTTCAAGGCTTTTAACCTCTCTTGCTGCTGCCATAACAGTCATTGTCATATTTGTTCCTGTATCGCCATCTGGCACTGGAAATACATTTAACTCATTTATATAATCTTTCTTTGCCTCTAATGCCTTGGCGCCAGACAGAAACATCTTTTGCAGCATCGCCGCATCTATCGATTTTAAACTCACTTTTTGTTCCTCCTCATTCTTAAATTGTTATACGTAAAAATAAGCTTAATAAACTAATCTTCATCTAAGATACGAACACCTTCAACAACAACATTGACAGAATCAACTTCCATACAAGCAAATTCTTCAAGCTTATATCTGACATGCTCAAGTACATTCTGAGCAACTGCACGTATGCTTACGCCATATGCAACAATCACATGAAGTTCTACTCTAAGCCTGTTACCAGCAATATATATATTTACACCTCTGCCTGCATTTTCTCTTTTTAGAAGTTTGGCTACACCATCTTTCATATTTACTGACGACATACCAACTATTCCTATACATTCCATAGTTGCCGTTCCTGCATATTTTGCCAGTACATCACGGTCTATAACTATATTTCCCATACTTGTACTCACTTTACCTTTCATAATATCCCCTCCATTTAACTGTTCAGAATCCAAACTCTGCATCATATTATTATAGTATAACTTATTGCTTCCTCCAAAGCAAGCTAATTAATTCGGAGGTTTATCTATGCGTAGAATGATAGGATTTATTCTATTTTGGATTGCTATAGGCATGACAATAATGCTTTTTTTAGATAATGGTATAATAGCTGTGATAATAATACTTTTATGCCTAATACTTGGGTATAATCTGTTCTGTTGCTGATTTTTAGGAACTGTTAAGAAATAACTTTGCATTTTGCACAGAATAAATTTTCATCTGCAAGGCAGAGGAAGGAGTCGTAGTGGGCTACGACGACTGACAACAACACAGCAGATGGAAATTTGGGCAAACAAAATGTGAAGATTTATTTCTCAACAATTCCTTACTACATTTTGAGCAATTTCCTATTAAATTAAGAGGCTGCTGCACTGATATTATAGTGCAACAGCCTCCCTATAGTTACTATTAATAGCTATATTCACAGCCGCTCTTAAGTAATAATAATCACACTTCCAAACATGATATTTTCATGTGTTAGTGAAAATACTTCCGCTCTTATGCGCGCTCTACAGCTCCTGAACGCAAACAGCCTGTACATACTGACATTTTCTTTGTACCACCGTTCACCTTAACTCTTACAGATTTAATATTTGGTTTCCACATTCTGTTACTTCTTCTATGTGAATGGCTCACTCTATTCCCGAAATGAACGCTCTTTCCACAAACTGCACATTTTGCCATTGTAAGCACCTCCTTACCTTTAATCCATTATTTCTAATATCTTATTAGATATATTTGCACAACAAAGCTATTCTACCAAAAAAAGTATATAAATGCAAGAAGAAATTTCAAAAAGAATAAGTTCCGTAATGAATTTTTTTCACAAAATTAGTCATTAGTGCCACATAGAAAAAACCACCCTTGAAACTTTGGCAGGTATCAGGATGGTTTTTCTACTCATATACAGGTCAAACCACTTTTTGGATGGTTGTTTCCTTTTATATATAATAACAAATTGCAATCATTTATTCAACAGCTTCAAACCATTTATTAAAATTTTTTATGCTGTTATTAATTTTCTATTACTAATTAGATTGCCTTTCACTCTATGACAAGTAACCTAATTACGACATAAAATCATTTATACTAATCCTTAAAATAATCAGCATTAAACACCTCTCCACCTGATGTATTTTGATTCTGCTTCACATCTGGAATTACAGGCTCACTTGAATACATATTTTCAACCTTTATATTATTATTCTGGCTGTTAGTATTCATACTGCTATTATCTTTATTAACATTCATATTGCTCTTATCAGTAATATGAATATTGCTATTTCTTGTATCATTGTTAATGCCATTATCAATTCCATCGTTAAACGCACTATTGTTAACGCCGCTATTCATTTCATGACCAAATGCACTATTGTTAACGCCATTATCAATTCCACTGCTAAATACACTATTATTAATGCTGTTATTACCTGCAATACTATCATCAGTGCCATTATTATTAATTACACTGCCTGATGTTTGACTGCTTACAGGGTTCTTCTCTGTCTGCAATGCCTGCTCACCCGAATTTAATATACATCCTTTTTTCTTAAGATGCATTAGAATCATCCCTATTCCTACAACATATACAATAGTTACACTAATACCGCCTTCCAGTCCAAAACTCCCTCCATTTATAATTTCATGCCCTTCAGTGACAGATGTAGCAAAAATAGAATTTTGAAGCCCTGTTCCGCTTACTTGTATACCATACATATTACCCTGAACAAAATTCCATATACTATGAAAAGCTCCAACAATCCATATATTTTCACAGTCAATAAAAAGAAGTGCCGCAAATACCCCAAACAAAAAGAGATTAATAAATGCCAATAAAGACAACCCCTGATTCGCTCCATGAAGTATAGCAAAAAAAAGTGAACTTACTACAATAGCATATATGATGTTATATCTCTTTGAAACAGAAACCAAAAGATACCCTCTGCATAAAACTTCCTCTGCCATACCTTGTATAAGATATCCCAAAAAATAACCTATTATATATATTGGCACAATATTTTCTGATATTCCCTGCCATTTTACGCTTCCTGTGATGACGCATAAAAGATATGCAACGGAAAATGTTACAAACCCAAGCAAAATTCCCACTAAATACTGTAAAACCATATCCTTTTTGACAAATCCCATTGTACCTATCTTTCTTTTTTCAATGAAGCGGCAATATAACATCATAATAAGAATAAGAAAGATTTCAGATATTAATATGACAATCATAATCCATTCAGGACGATTAATTACAATGTTCATAAGCACACTATAATCAAGCTCTCCACTTTTAAGCATTGAAATATATTCCCTGCTGCTAAGCATATATGCCATTAATACAGGCACCTGAATAATCCCCATTGCCATAGAGGAGATAAAAAACAGCAACAGAGCTATACATATTTCAATAAATACATTGTGTCCCTTATTAGTTACCGCATCACACATTATTTTCGGCTTTTTAATATCTATCATAACTTAACCTCATTCCTTTACTTTTTCAAGCACTTTCTGTCATGCTGCCACCCACGTAACAAATAATCTTCCTTAATTTTTAAAACTGTGTATTGGAGCTGGTATTCTCCCGCCTCTGTTTATAAAATCAGCACAATCAAACTGATTAACCGGCATAATAGGAGCATACCCTAAAAGTCCACCAAATTCTACTGTTTCACCTACTCCTTTGCCGATTACAGGAATAATTCTTACTGCCGTGGTTTTCTGATTAATCATTCCTATAGCCATCTCATCTGCAATGATGCCAGAAATTGTAGTAGGCTTTGTATCCCCAGGTACAGCTACCATATCAAGGCCTACTGAGCATACACAAGTCATAGCTTCAAGCTTCTCAAGCGTAAGCGCCCCTGCCTCTACTGCATTTATCATGCCCTGATCTTCACTGACCGGAATAAACGCACCACTTAAGCCGCCAACATAAGATGAAGCCATTACACCACCCTTTTTAACCTGATCATTTAAAAGCGCAAGCGCTGCTGTTGTACCGGGAGCACCTGCACGCTCAAGCCCCATCTCCTCAAATATATCTGCAATACTATCTCCAATAGCAGGCGTCGGTGCTAATGACAAATCTATAATGCCAAATGGTATATCAAGCCGCTTTGATGCTTCCCTTGCAACAAGCTGACCTACTCTTGTAATTTTAAATGCTGTCTTCTTAACAGTTTCACACAAAGTACCAAAATCCGCTTTGCGTACTGATTCAAGAGCCTTCCTCATAACACCCGGCCCACTTACGCCTACATTTATAATCTCATCTGCCTCTGTCACTCCATGAAATGCACCTGCCATAAATGGGTTATCATCAGGAGCATTACAAAATACTACAAGCTTTGCACAACCTATACTATCATTTTCAGCAGTTTCCTTTGCTGTATCAAGTACAACTTCACCCATAAGTTTAACTGCATCCATATTAAGTCCTGTCTTAGTTGAACCAAGATTAACAGAGCTACATACAAAATCAGTATGTGCAAGTGCTTTCGGAATAGAACGAATAAGCATCTCATCACTATTTGTCATACCCTTTGATACAAGTGCACTGTAACCGCCTATAAAATTAACACCTACTGCCTTTGCTGCCCTGTCAAGTGTCTTTGCTAAAGTTACATAGTCATCTGGTGTCTTACATGCAGAGCCTCCTACAAGTGCGATAGGGGTAACTGAAATGCGCTTATTTACAATAGGTATCCCAAATTCCCTTTCAATTGCCTTGCCTGTGGATACAAGGTCTTTCGCAACACTTGTAATACGATTATAAATCTTTTCATTAAGCTTTTCTAAATCGCTGTCAATACAATTAAGAAGACTTATGCCAAGAGTAATAGTTCTGACATCTAAATTTTCCTTCTCTATCATTTCATTTGTTTCAAGAACTTCATGTATATTAATCATAAATATTTTACCTCAACTAACTATGATATAATGCCATTATCTATATCCTATGCATTTTATTAAATATATCTTCTCTCTGGGCTTTTATAATGCAGCTCATTTCCTCTCCTATCTGCTCAAGCTCCATGCTAAATGTATCAAAATCCTTAGAACAATTTGCTACATCTACTATCATCATCATATTAAAAAATCCATCTACAATTGTCTGTGATATATCAAGTATATTTACACTATTTCCTGCCAAATATGTACATACCTTGGCAATAATACCTACACTATCCTTTCCTACTACTGTTACAACTGTCTTCTTCATTATGTCCTCCTGACTGTTTCATTAATTCTATATTTTTATAAGCTCTGATGGCTTATCCCGTTGTGCAACTTCCATATGGAACGGCAGCTCATTTATACCTGTTTCCTCCCATATCTGGCATTTAACCGCCTGATATGCAAGCTGTGGATAATTATTTTCTTTTGACAAATGTGCAAGTGACACATGCTTAAGCCTTGGACTTATAAGACTGCATAAAAGCCTGCCTGAGTCCTCATTTGACAAATGACCGTATCTGCTTAATATTCTTCTCTTTAAATTATATGGATAACTGCCTGCTTCAAGCATACTTATATCATGATTAGCCTCCAGCATAAGAATCTCACTGTCTTTAAGATGTTCTATTGTATAATCTGAATACATACCAAGGTCAGTTACAATACCAGCTTTGTGACCTCCCGCAAGAACTGTATAACATACCGGATCTGCTGCATCATGAGAAATTTTAAAAGGTATAATTCCCATCTGTCCAAGTGTAATATACTCATCTGCATGAACTTCATACAAATGGTTCATAGATATTACCCCCTGCTTATCCTTGCTGCGAATTGCATCAAGTGTGCCACATGTGGCATATACCGGCACATCAAACATTTTTACCATCATATAAATACCCTGTATATGGTCTATATGTTCATGTGTTACTAATATACCATCAAGCTCATTTGGCCTCACACCTATTTTATCAAGCCCTTCTACAATTCTTTTTCGGCTTATTCCTGAATCAATTAAAATATTTGTATTTTTATAACCTACATAAATGCAATTTCCACTGCTGCCACTGGCAATACTGCAAACCCTCATAATAGTTATACCTCACACTTTACACACTTACCCACTCAATTCTTATAACATCACCGCTCTTTACAGGGTGTACAAAATCACATATTATTCCATTGACAGAAGTTTCAAGATGGTCACCATGTGCAACAGATGTATCAACAGGATAAAAATCAAGCACATCTACAAGTATATAACTACTCTTACCTTTGAGTATAACAGGCTCGCTATTTACAGTAATATTTACAGTTACATCTGATGTTTCTTTATCTGTTTCTGCTATACCTTTATCACCTGCTTCTTCTGTTTTTATACTGCTTGCTTTTTCATTTGCCACTACTACATCTGATGTTTCTTTATCATTTACTTCTGTAGATGTTTCTTCTTCGCTTAGTGATTCATTATATGATACCTCATCATCTAACAACTCCTCATCAGTATATTCGTCAGCGTCTTCATAAGCATACTCTTCTGTAATTATGCTATCTTCTTCATGAGCTTCATTTTCATGCTCCTGTGTCTGTTCCTGTACAAATGCTACCGGAAACTGACCATCTCCATATTCTGCTATAAGTTCTGCATAATTTGGCTCATCTTTCATAATCTCACATGCAATTGAAAAATTATCATATACCTTTGTATCCATAGGCGCTATGACATTATTTACATATACCCTTCCTCTGTAAATAATATCCATAAATTCAAGCACCTGTTCTAATGTATAATAACCAAGTATCTCTATGTTGTCCCCATCTTTTACAGAATAAAATTCAGATACAAGACTGCCATTTACTGTAACAAATCTTGGACATTTAATTTCCTTTCCATTAAATATAATGGTCATATTTGAATTATATTCTGTTAAACTTCCAATCTCAAGTACAGCATCAGCTCCCTGCGTTGAAGGTTTAATATCAATTTTTGAATTTTGTTCTACTGGAGCATTTATGCTTGCCTCTCTGCCATTTAACTTTATTATGGCAGTCTCACCTTCTTTGCCGCGAAGCATACGTTTTTCACCATTTACATAATAAATAAGTGTCTTACCACGCTTTGGAAATAAATCCTCGTTTGGAAATCCAAGCTGAATGGCAGCATCTGTTATCGTAAGTTTACTGTTGTCATATAGTTTAATACGCTCACCATTTATCGTAACAAATATAAAGTTATTGCGTTGCTCATAATAATTCAGGCATATTCCTATAGGTGTAACTAAAAGAGAGTCCACATTAATGTTATCCTGCATAAATCTTACATTTCCAAGAACCTCTGAGCCTCTTAGCGCAACTCTCTCTTTTTGAAGACCTAAACCCTCGGCAAGGCTTTCAACAAATCCTCTAACCTTACCTCCTCCTCCAACAACAAATACTGCACTTACTGACTTGCCGCCATTAAGTGAAATAATCTTATCTGCTATGCTTTCTGTAATCGTTCTAACTGTATCTTCTATCACACCTGCAATCTCTTCCGAGGTTACCTTTTGAGAAAGTCCCATAATATCATAAAATTCAACCTCTTCACCCTTTGTACTTGCACATTTAAGCCTGTCTGCCTCATTAAAATCAGTAAGATAATGTCTTGCAAGACACTCTGTAACCTCGTCTCCTGCTGATGGTATCATCCCATATGCAATAATACTTCCATCCTTTGTGATAGAAATATCAGAGGTACCTGCTCCCACATCAACAAGAGCAATATTTAATAGTCTAAACTTCTCCGGTATCGCCACATTAATTGCTGCAATAGGCTCAAGAGTAAGGTTTGCAACAAATAGTCCTGCACGCTCAACCGCCGCATAAAGTCCATCTACAACCTCATCTGGAAGAAATGTTGCTATAAGCTCTGCTTTTATGCTGTTTGACTTATGCCCTTCAAGATTAGATATTGTATAATCATTCTGATAATAATGCTTTACAGAATATCCAACGCAGTAAAATCTAATATCATCACTTTGCTTTTCAGCTCTAAGTGTTTCATACGCATTTTCAACACCAAGCATATCAAGTGTATAAATATGCTCACTTGTTACTACTGTTTCTGAGGGAAAATCAATCCGCGCCTCTGATTCAACAGTCTTTAATACACGTCCTGCTGCTGCTATACATACATCTTTAAATTCCCTGCCTGTCATAGCCTCAAGCCTCTTATGTACTCTTTTGATTGTTTCTGCAACCATTCCTATATCATGTATCTGTCCATCAAGCATAGCTCTTGTCTGATGCCCCATAGCAGCCTGAGCAACAACTATAAATCCATTGGTATTGTTTTTATATCCTACTGTACCTACTATATTTCTGGTGCCTATATCAAGACCAAAAACAAGCTCTTCCGGTACTCCCTCCATATTGATTTTAATATTGTCACTAAGCTGTCTGGAACCTTCAGCCATAGCACCATCCATTAAATCCATAGAATTAAACAACATCTTCCTTTTCTATCTCCATTCCTGCACACAAATCCTCACTTTGCCTTCGCATAAACTATTTTTATGTGAACAATATACTACCATAAACCTTATATATTTTCAATCTGCCAGTCAATAGGCGCAACTCCATTTTTCTCTAAAAATTCATTAGCCATACTAAAATGCTTGCAGCCAAAGAAACCCTTTGATGCTGACAATGGGCTTGGGTGAGCTGCTTTAAGCACAAGATGCTTCGGATTAGTCAGCATAGGTATCTTACTTTGTGCAGGCTTGCCCCAAAGCAGGTAAACTATAGGTCTATCCTGTGCATTTACTGCCTGTATAACTGCATCTGTAAATTTCTCCCAGCCTTTTCCCTTATGTGAATTAGCCTGATGCGCCCTAACTGTAAGCACTGTATTTAACATAAGCACTCCCTGATCTGCCCATTTCTTTAAATATCCATTATTAGGTATGTAACAGCCCAAATCCGTATTTAGCTCTTTATAAATATTTTTAAGCGATGGTGGTATATCCTTTTGTTCTGGAAGTACAGAAAAACAAAGCCCATGTGCCTGATTCACATTATGATATGGATCCTGTCCAAGAATAAGCGCTTTCACAGACGAAAGTGGTGTGAAATGAAATGCATTAAAAATATCATCTGCCGGTGGATATATTACCACATTACTGTACTCTTCTTTAACAAACTCAAATAATTCCTTGTAATATGGCTTAGAAAATTCCGGTTTTATTGCATCAAGCCAATCATTTTGTATTAAAGACATTTTATATTCCTCCAATCTGTATTTTAAATCCGGACACTAATGCCCTCATCACTAAGATATTTCTTTACCTGTGCTATCTCAAGCTCCTTATAGTGAAAAAGTGAGGCAGCAAGCACTGCATCTGCCTTTCCCTCTACAAATGCCTCTTTAAAGTGTTCAAGTTTACCTGCTCCTCCGGATGCTATTACAGGTATTTTAACATTTTCAGATACTGCCCTTGTAAGTTCAATGTCATATCCATCTTTTGTGCCATCCCCATCCATACTTGTAAGAAGTATTTCGCCAGCACCAAGCTCATCTGCTTTGATCGCCCATTCTACAGCGTCTATTCCCATGTCTACACGCCCACCATTTTTATATATGTTCCAACCGCTGCCGTCCTCACGCCTTTTTGCATCTATCGCAACAACAACACACTGGCTTCCAAACTTCATAGCAGCCTCAGACACAAGATTTGGGTTAAGTATAGCAGCACTGTTTACAGCTACCTTGTCAGCTCCTTCCCTAAGAACAAGCTTAAAATCATCAACTGAACGTATACCGCCTCCTACCGTAAATGGTATAAAGACAGTTTCTGCTACACGTCTGACCATATCTATTTTGATAGCCCTGTTATCAGCTGAGGCATTAATATCAAGAAATACAAGTTCATCTGCTCCTGCCTTTCCATATGCCTCACCTACAGATACAGGATCTCCCGCATCTCTTAAATTTATAAAATTAACACATTTAACAACACGCCCATTATTTATATCAAGGCATGGTATAATTCTTTTTGTATACATTTATTTCTCCTAAAATTATAGTTCACAGAAATTTTTAAGTATTGCAAGTCCTATATCACCACTTTTCTCTGGGTGAAACTGACACGCAAATATATTATTATGTTCTACAGAAGCGTGGATATTTACAACATATTCTGTTTCTGCCGCTACATCTTCCTTATTCTCTGCTTCAAGATAGTATGAATGCACAAAATATACATAAGACTGATCCTTTATCCCCTTAAAAAGCCTGCTGTCCTCTTTAATAGATATGGAATTCCAGCCCATATGTGGTATTTTGTATCCTTCTTTATGTGGTATCGCTTTTATTCTGCCTTTGAGTATCTTAAGCCCATCTATTCCTTCTGCCTCATCACTTCCTTCAAACAAAAGCTGCAGTCCCAGGCATATTCCAAGAAACGGTTTATTCTCAGATACTACTTTTTCAATAACACTATCCAAGCCGTAATTATGCAATTTCTGCATTGCATCACCAAATGCACCAACACCAGGCAGTATAACCTTGTCAGCATTAAATATTTCATTTGGTTCTCTTGTAATCTTACATTCCTCGTCTAAATAAAGAAGCGCTTTTTCTACACTTTTCAAATTGCCTGCATCATAATCAATAATTGCAATCATACAAAACCTCCATTTTAGAACTAAACCCATCGGCTTGTACACCGATGGGCCAAATTCAATATCGACATTCTAACCTACTTTTTTCATTGCAATACTTACAACTTTATTTTTGTAGGCTTCGCCATTAAGCTTTAGTATACTATAAGCTTCTTTTTCAGATAATCCATATTCATCTCTAAGTATGCTTACTATCTTATCTTTACATGACTTCAAATCATCTTCTATTTCTAATTCCATTGCAGCAGCATAATTATCATCATACTTTTGAAGCCCTGTAAGCAGTGCATTAAGCGCATCAGGATAATGTTTCATACCGGCATAACTGCTGTATGAATTTAAAGACTGCTGTACCTTCATCACTGTAATAATCTTTTCATATGTCTCCGGATCTTTCTCCTGCATCTTGCTTCCCATTGCTTTTTCATATGCTGAATTATATTTTTTAAGTACAAAATATCTTTCTGCATCTGACTTAGCCGAGCTATATCCAAATATATTTGTACCCGTTATAACACCTGCAAGAAAAATAGCAGCAAAAACTACTACTACAATAACTCCTGCTTTATTTAACTTTCCTACAACTTCATTAGCTGCCTCTTCCTCTTCCTCAGCCTTCTTAGCTGCCTTTTCAGCCTTTTTTGCTGCCTTAGCTTCTGCCGCCTCAGCTTTCTTAGCATCTTTTTCAGCTTTCTTAGCTGCCTTAGCTTCTGCTGCCGCCGCTTTTTTAGCTTCCTTTTCCTCTTTGGCTACTTTAGCTTCTTCAGCCTTTTTGACAGCCTCTTCTTCTTCATCAATTTTAGCCTGACGTTCAGCTTCTGCTATCTCATCTGTAATAACATTGCCAAATAAGCGTTTGAAAAATCCTGGTTTCTTTTCTTCTTTTGGCATAAAATACTCACTCTCAGGCATCTCATCTGTCCCTCTGGCAGCACCACCTGATACAGCCGATACAACACTTGCTGCCGCCTCTTTTTTTGCAGACTGATCTGTATCCAAAAGAGTATCAGCACTTCCAATCGGTTCTGATACTATTTCTTCCTCTGTCATAAACTCTGTTTCCTCATCTAATGAACCATCTATATCAAGACTATCTAAAATGCCATCTAACATAGAATCAACCGAATCATCTGATGAAGAAGCTTCTAAAGCTATCGTAGCCTCTCCACTATCATCTGCCAACTCTTCTGTCATATCTAATGATACTTCCGGCATATCTGCAACAGCTTCCAGCTCTTCTCCTGCTGATACGTTTTCCTCCATAATATTATCTATTTCAGGTGCAGATATATCAGAAACAGACATATCTTCTGTTGACATATCTATTTCAGGCACTTCAAAATCATCTCCTGAAATAGTATCTTCCAAAACAACATTTTCCTCTGTAGCATCTTCTTCTATGCTGTCATCAATATCTATATCAATATCAGGTATCTCAATATCAGGCACAGACATATCTTCCTGCATATCTTCATCAGGAAGAGGTATATCCATATATTCAAGAGAAACGTCCTCCGGCAGAGATATTTCAGGCTCAGCATCTGATATAGCAGTAGCTTCTTCAGTACCGTCTGCTGATATGTCCGAAGCTTCTTTAATATCAACTGCTGCATCTTTGTCAGAATTATCACCTGCAAATAAATCTGTATCAGGCAAATCAGATAAATCTCCTAAATCTGACAAATCACCAAGACCACTAAGATCTCCAAGACCTTCCATATTTTCCAAATCTTCAAATTCTACAAAGTTGTCTAAATCCTCAAATTCATTGCTGCTAATTTCTTCGCCTTCAATTTCATTTAATTCTTTTTCTTCACTCAATCCGTTCAATCTCCCTTATAAATATTTACATATGCCCTGCATTTATCTAAGCATTTACATTACCTATAAGCCGATCTATTGCACCTACAAGCTCACCTATCTCAGGCTTTGATAATTGGGCATCTGCTCCAAGCTGTTCACCTTTTCTTCTCATTTCCTCATTTACAAGTGATGAGAAGATAATTAAAGGAATATGTTTAAAATAATCACTTTCTTTTACAAGCTTAGTAAGTCTATGTCCATCCATCTGAGGCATCTCTATATCAGTTATGATACATGAAACGCTTTCATTTATAGTTCCCTCTTTCTGATACTGTTGCAGCTTATTCCAGCACTCCTGACCGTTATCTGTAGTAGTAATATTAGTATAACCTGCCTGTTCAAGACAATTTACAATCATCTTACTAAGAAGACTTGAATCTTCTGCAATAAGTATAGGAGTTTCATTACGGCTTCTATTTTTCATATGTTCTACATCTGATACTTTAAGACCTGTTTCAGGGTTAATCTCTGAAACTATCTTCTCAAAGTCAAGAATTATAATAAGTTTGTCATCTATACGTATAATACCCGTAGCCATACCCTCTCCAGCAGTATTAATTGTTGAATCAGGCTTTACTATATCAGACCATGATACCCTATGGATTCCAAGTACACCATTTACATGAAATGCAGTATTTAACTGATTGAAATTAGTAACTATATACATATCATTTGTGCGTACATCAGTTTTTTCCAGATGCATAACCTCTGCTAAGTCAATTATAGATATAATTTCATCTCTAGGCATAAATATTCCCTCGATGCGTGGATCAGAGTTAGGAATAGGTGTAGGTGTATGATATGATATAATCTCACGTATCTTTGCAACATTAATACCATAATAATTGTTACCTACCCTAAATTCCAATATTTCTAACTCATTAGTTCCACTTTCCAATAAAATTCCTGTCTCCATATCCGTACCTCCAATATTTAATAACTTTATATTTAGTGTCAATAATTATATCTGATAAGTATCAAATATCCTATTTCACATAAACATCTGCTTCTTTATTACCTTTTACAGCTTTCACAACAATATCTTTTACCTTAACACTTGAATCAACCTGAAATACAAGAACACCTGTCTTGCTTTTGCCTGCCGCAATCTTACTATTGAAATACTGCATATCTCCCTCTGCAATAGTAAGTAACGGAGCACCATAGCTTTCTCCTCCAAGTGATATAGAATATGTCACTTCTTTACCAGCAAGATTAACATTTCTGCTCTTTGAAGAAGTATTCTTAACCTTAAAAGATACAGCCACCAGCTTTTTCCCCTTATCTGCTGTTATTGATGAATACTGTGTAACAAGACTCTTAGTAACATCATATGATGTCTGCTTTACATTAATCCCACTTATACTATATATTTCACTAAGATTTACTTTTATAGCACTATCAGAGTCATTTCCTGTACCATTCGCTGATAAAGTTCCTGACGAACCTGAAGAACCTCCTGATGAACCACTTCCTCCCACATTTCCAGTAACTTCTGGTGTAGCAGTTGGCACGGGCATACGTGTTGGTGTTGGTTCAGGTGTTGGCACAAGTATTGACTCATCATATTTAAACGAATATTTATAGTTATCTGTGCTGTTTAAAACTGCACCTGCCATATATTGGCTTATCATCTCAATATCATTATCTGACAAATTCGGAACGTCTGTACAGCCTGTTAAAGCTACAGAAGCAGTTACAGCCAGTGCTGCAACACAACATATCCTTTTCTTCATACCATGTACCTCCGTAAGGATTTAAATATCAACATTACCTTCTACACTATTTAGTGTTCCGGCAACAAATTAACAATATATCACTAAAATGTACACATTTTGTTTAGAATAAGCACAAAATGGCACCATAAAATTTATATATCTTTATAATACCATAATATCATTATAAACGTCAATGAGAACATTGTCTGTCTAACTCAAACCAAAACTCAACCCCGTTATTATGGTTAATAACACCACATTTCCTATTCATTGAATCCATTACAGCCTTTACTATGGAAAGCCCAATGCCGTTCCCTCCATATTCCCTTGTCCTTGCTTTATCCACTTTATAAAACTTTATCCAGATTTTGTCAAGCTCACTCTCTGGTATAGGATTTCCGGTATTAAACACACTGATATGAACAACTTCCTGTCTATTTTCTATACTTACCTCAATCCGTTTTTCTCCTGCAACATGATTAATGGCATTGCTTATATAATTAGTCACCACTTCTTCAACCATGTACTCATCTGCCCATACATATATAGCATCATAATCAGCCATATATATATTTGCACCCTTCTGTTCAGCAAGGAGTACTGCTGACTGTATAACCGACTTTATAACCTGAATTATATCAAACCTTTCAAATGTTACCTGATTTTTGCCAAATTCAATTTGATTAAGCGCAAGAAGTTTTTTAACCATTTTATTCATCTTGTTAGCTTCATCTATAATAACTTCGCAATAAAATTCCCTGTCCTCGCTGTCATCATTAATATTGTCATAAAGTCCCTCTGCATATCCCTGTATAAGCGCAATCGGCGTCTTTAATTCATGTGACACATTGGAGAGAAATTCCTTTCTCATCTCATCTATTTGTATTTTATTTTCAATATCCTTCTGCAACTCATTATTAGCAGTTTTTAACTCTGATATAGTCTTTTCAAGTGTTTCTAAAAGAGTATTAATACTGCTGCCAAGAACCCCTATTTCATCATGTGTAGTTACAGGATATCTTACATCAAAATCAAGCTCTGACATGCGCTTTGCTATATCTGTAAGCTGAAGTAAAGGTTTGGTAAAACTGTTGCTTATAAACACCATAAGGCCCGCAACCAAAATTATTACACAAAGTCCCACATAAAATATAAAACTGTTAAATGTATTTATATTTTCTGTCATACCCTGGTAATTTGTATTCGCATATACAAAAGAGCCTGAATCCAACTTTCCAAAAAGCTCAATATAATAAGAACCAATATGGTCATCCATAACCTTACTGACCATATAATTATCATTATCTGCTATATATTCCTGTTTTTTCCCTTCCCGTTCTTCACCAATAGACTCTAATTGTAAAATATACAAATATTCTTTAGCTTTTTCCCGTATGCGCAGCTTCTGAAAATCTGTAATAGAATCAGATATTGGATAATCATATGTATAAAATATATTGCCAAAAACCTCTGTCAAACTAAATACATATATATTAGAAGCATTGTTTGCAGATAATATTTCAAATGAAAGTTTGCTTTCATCTGAAAGACCACTAATACCCTGTTTATAATTATCATCCTTATTTACTATTGTATTAGCTTTATCATAACACTCTTCGAGCATAGATACTTTCTTATATTGATAATATCTTGGAAGCAAAATTATATTCATCATCCATATTATAAAAATTGTCATGCCAAGCATAGCAATCATGATAAGAATCAATTTCGTCCTTATTGATTTTACCCTAATATGAAATCTGGTCATAACTACCTCCTAGTACAGTGTTGCATTAATAATCGAGTAATATGTGCCTGTCTTTTGCTCCAGTACCGTGTTGTCGTCAGTCAACAATGCCACCGCATTGCCTCATTCCTCCGCCTTGTCCTGACACAAAATTCAGGCCCCTATTACTTCGAGATTAATGCAACGCTGTACTAGACATTTTTGAAACGACTTACTTCATTGCTAAGTTCTGTTGAAATTTCCTGATTATTCTCCGTTTCCTGACGTATCTGTGCAATAGCATCTACAAGACCAACTGCATTTTCTGCTACACTTGTAACTGCACTTGCACTGTCATCTACTGCTATGGCAATATCATTAATACTTGTATTCATCAATTTTATAGTATTATTAATATCATCTGTACTATCTGCAACTTCTGTAAAAATACTGTTGACATTATCTGCACTTTTCTCATACTGCTCAACTACTTTTACAAAACCATCATAATCACTCATAACCTTTTCATCTATAAACCTAAGCATATCCTCTGCATTTTTAGACAGTTTATCTACAGCAGCTATAACAAGATTGCTGATATTTTGAATATTGCCTGCTGTCTGTGCACTGCTGTCTGCAAGCACACGTATCTCATCAGCAACTACAGCAAATCCCTTGCCCGCCTCACCTGCTCTGGCGGCTTCAATAGAGGCATTTAATGACAAAAGATTCGTCTGACTTGTAATATTTAATATCTCGTCAATAAGTTCATTGATTTTATCTACACTTCGGCTTTCCTGCAGCGCTTTCCTCAACTCATCTCTTATCCCAACTACTATACGGCTAGTATCTTCCTTACCCTCAATAGTTTCTTTATATATCTGTTCTGCTTGAGATTTAATTTCTTTTACTATTCCTACTCCATCACGCACACGAGTATTAGCAGCTTCCACTTCACCCATAACATTATTGCTTCCCTCTGCAATTTGCCCCAGTGTTGCTGAAATCTCCTCCATACTGGCTGACATTTCCTCCATAGCAGCCGACACACTTCCAGCATGCTCATTTGACTCATTAACTTCTCTTGTAACTGCATCTGCTGAAATCATCATCTTCTCAGACTCATCTTTAAGCTTTCTCATAACTGCCTGTAGTCTTTCCATAAAGCTGTTAATTCCCCCTGCCATCTGACCTATCTCATCTTTTGACTTAACAGGAATACGCTCTGTAAGATCGCCCTCTTCTCTGTCAATTTTATCAACGATATCTCTTAACAGCCTGCCTGAAGCTTTTGCCGGTCCGGTGATTGTCTTTCTCACTACAATAAGCGCAGTCAATATTATTATAATATATACTATGATAAGAGTATAATTGAATAAATTTGTACCTTGTATCCTATTTGAACTATGCTTTTCCAGTACAACTATCTGATCACTTATAACTTTATCATACTCATCTCCAGCATCTCTTAATGAATAAATGCCATGTCTGAATGAGCCCATTTTCAAACCCAGTGTTTCATAATCTCCCTCTGAAATAGCATTTTTAATTGACATACCTGTCGAAATATAACCATTAAGCTGAACAACATATGAATCATATGCTGCTATAACTTCATCATTACCTGTTTTACTACAAATTTCTGACAATGTCTTTGTATCATTTAAAAGTTTAGTCAATGCAGCATCAAGATTTTCAATATTCTCAGTATTATCTTTAGTTTGGTTATAATAACAAAGTTCTGAATACAGCTGTACCTGCTCGCATGACTTCTCAAGACCTATCATAGTCTTGGCAGCCTGCATATAGACATTAAGAGCCATATCATTATAATCATTGATTATACCAAGTGCTATTATATTTGATATTATTGCAAATACAAAAATTGCACACAATATTGAAAGTACCCCCAACACCTTTGCGCCTATGCTTTTTCTCATATGTCTCCTCCTTCATATAATGTCTTTATCAGACATATTCCAAATACCTTCTTTAAATGCAAATTAATTATAGCACATTTTGAGGAGAATTTTAACAAAATTTTATTAATATTGAAAATCTCTTTATACCTCAAATTTATAACCCATTCCCCATATTGTTTTAATATATGCACCTTTATCTCCAAGCTTATTACGAAGCTTTTTTACATGAGTGTCAATAGTACGTGCATCTCCAAAATAATCATAATTCCATACATTATTTAAAATACGCTCCCTTGAAAGTGCTACCCCCTGATTAGTGACAAAATACGTAAGAAGTTCAAACTCCTTGAAGCTAAGTTCTATAATCTTCCCATCTATTTTAACTTCATGTGCAGACTGGTTAATTGAAAGACCTCCAATCTCCAATTCTCCATCTTCAATGCTGTTCGTCCTCCTAAGAATAGCTTCAACCCTTGCTACAAGTATTTTAGGACTGAATGGTTTTGAGATATACTCATCAACCCCCAGCTCAAAACCTAAAAGCTCATCCTTCTCATCTCCTCTTGCAGTCAGCATTATCATAGGAACCTGTGAATATCTCCTTATTTCCCTGCATACTTCCCAGCCATCTCTTTTAGGCATCATAACATCAAGTATCACAAGCGCAATATCTTTGTTTTCATAAAAAATATCAAGCGCCTGCTCACCATCACCAGCTTCAATTACATCAAGATTACTCTTAACAAGAAAATCTTTTACGAGTTTTCTCATTCTGGACTCGTCATCAACAACTAAAATCTTAAGCTTATCCATAACAGTTTTCCTCCAAACTTACTGCGTATTGTCCCCTACAGCCTGCTCTCTCTGTTTAAGTTCCTCTTCACGCTTATTGAGTTCATTTTCCCAGCCTTCATACTTATCAATTAACTCATTTTCCATATCAGCCTTATAATTAGTAAAAAACGTAAATACTGAATATTTACTGTTATATGTAATAACCATCATAGCAATTATTATAAGAAACAGAAAAACAATCAACATATTTCGTATAGTCCTTCCGGCTGCTACATTCTCATATGCAAGCTTATACTTTTCAATTTCTTCTTTAGCTTCTTCATTAACAACTCCCTTATCAGACTTTTTTGAAGCCTTGCTATTTGAAACTGCTGATTGTCTTGGCACAGGTATTATGCTTATAGTATCTGGAGTCACAATTCCTGATGCTATAAGCTTCTTTCTCATATTTTTTACAAATTCAAGCCCGATAACCGTCTGAAAAGACTTTTTTTCAATACTACGGTTATATATCTTATAAACTGCTTTCAAGTCATTCATATCTGTATTTGCAATGATATATGATATAGTTTCCTTTTCCTTTGCTGCCCTGTTATAATCCTCCTTATTAGAAAAAGAGAACTCATCCACAACATATTTTTCATTCTGATTATCCATAATAATCCTCATTTCTGTATATACATATACACATTTTACTCTGTAACATATTTAAGATTATCTGCCATCCATTTCTTGACAACATTCATAAGTACTAAATCCTCTAACTCCTCCTTATTCTCTTTTTCATATTCCTCTTTAGAAGAATATTCATCCTCATAATAGTAATACTCATCATCTACTACCTCATCATATTCCTCCTGTGTATATGATATGTTCTCTCTGCTGGCAAGTGCTCTTGCAAGAAGCTGCTCTTTTACCGTATCTTTGGCAAGCTCTTCAAGGTCACCATTTACAAAGTCTTCCTTAGATTTATAACCAAACTCAATAAACACTTCCTCCTCAGTACAGCCATAAAGCTCTGCCATATCATAATACCCCTGTAAAACAGTATCCCTTGCCTTTTCAAGCATATCCTCCGGATATGTCTTAACCTTGCAAATATCCATTACATCAGTCCATGCATAATCAGCCCTGTCAGTCTGATTTTCCTCCAAAAGCTTCTCCTTTATATAATTGGTATACTCCTCTGTTGTCTCATAATCAGAAATAGACTGAACAAACTCATTATTATATTCAGGAACTATAGAATCTCCACATATATATTCCACTTTTACATTATATAAAATATCATGACCATCAATATCTTTATTGCCAAACGAACCATTTGGAACAGATATAGTAAACTCTGCCGTAGTACCTGTCTTAATACCAATTAATGCATCCTCAAAACCCTCAATCCAGTCCCCTGAACCAATTATTACAAAATCCTCAGTACATGCATCATCAGCTCTTTTCCCATTAACATATCCTACAATGTTAGCATATATCATGTCACCGTCTGCCACATTACCCATCTTTTGCTCATATGTAGTATGCTGCTCTTTAATACTGTCTATCTCGGCATCTATATCTTCCTGTGATACAGCAAGCGAAACTTCAAGTTTATTATAATCTTCTTCAAACTCTATACAATCAACAGCTTTATAATTTCCTCCCAGTTTTTTCTGTACCTCTTCTTTTCCACCAGCCAAAAACATTCCTATACCTATGCCTCCGGCAAATAAAGCAATACATAATACTATTATCATTATTATCTTTTTGTTCTCTTTTATAAATTCCATATCTTACCTCATTTCTGCAGATAGTCTTACTATTTATCAAGAAAAACCTCTGCTAATCATATACTTTATCATATTATAGCAAGCAAAAACGCTTCCTATAATCAATATATAAGCCAAAAACAGGCCCTTTTATGAGAAATTGCTTTTGCAATTGCTCATAAATTATATTATAAGTAAAAATTGTTATAAAATTATGACCAATATATATTTTTTATAGAATACAGTTTGTGAAAATATATGCAATCAGCACTAAAACCCAATTACATACATCTACATATTTCCCGCAAGCACAGGAATTTCATTCTGCAAAGCCTGTATAAACCTTTCCGGCGGAAGAGGTCTTGAAAAGTAATATCCTTGTATATAGTCAATGCCAAGACGCTCAAGTTCTTTATACTGCTCCTCTGTTTCAACTCCCTCTGCAAGTACCTTCATATCCATGCTGCGTATCATTGATATTGTAAATTCCATAGCTACTTTTGCCTTATCCTTTGCAAATGCTGACCACACCAAAGATTTATCAAGCTTGACTATTGTAAGCGGAAGCCCAACTACATAACTCAGATTAGAATATCCGGAACCATAGTCATCAAGTGAAAATGTAACATTACTTTCAATTAATTCCTCCATATTCTGTTTAAGTGTATTTTTAGAATTAACAACTGCTGTCTCTGTAATCTCAAGATTAATCCTTTGTGGCATAATATTATGCTTTGACATAATTCTCAAAAGCTCCTTTGAAAGACTTTCCTGCATACACTGCACTACTGAAAGATTAACCTCTATATACTCTATACCAAAACGCTCCGGTTTTTCTATACTCATAAAATGACACACTTTTTCAAATACTACACTGCCTATCTCAAGTATCATCCCATTCTTTTCAGCAATAGGAATAAAGATTTCTGGTGACAAAAACTTTCCATCTTTGTCGAAAACACGTACAAGGGCTTCCGCTGATGTATATTTATGCTTTTTGGTTGAAAAAATCGGTTGAAAAAATACTTGAACTTTATTTTCATCAAGCGCCCACCTAAGTGTATTTTCTGCATGATTTTTTTCCTTCTTTTGAGAATATGTCTCCTCATCAATTTCAAATATCATACCACTCGCACTTTCCCTTGCTTCTTCTGAAAAGTAGCGCATATCTTCTTTCATAAAGTTTATATCATCAAGTATGTTAAAATCTCTAAGGCAGCAAATGCAAACTGATAAATTAATATCTGCTCCAATAAGGTTAAAAGGATTTTTAAAACGTTTCTCTATGTTATCCAGTGCTTGCTGCATGTTGACTGTATCACTAAATATCAAAGTAAATTCAAGGTCATCTACGCGAAATACCAAACTTTCTTTAAATGAATCCAAAAACTGCGCTATCTGCCCTAAAAGCTTATCTGCATTTTGTGTGCCAAAGGTTTCACGCACAAATTTAAAATCTTCCAGAAAAACGGTAATAGCACACTTATCATCTGCTGCGTGACCTAATTCATTAATATAATAAGAAAACGCCGTTGAATTAAAACAGCCTGACACTTTATCAATATGGTCATATGGATTTTCAAGACGCATAAATATATATACCATTGACAGCCCCATAGCAAATCCAACAAGCAGATATTTTGTTTCAAATAACTCAATTGTACCTGCAATCATTGTAGTGATGCATAAAAATAATATGGAACCTTTACGTGCCTTTGATATATTTTTCCTGTAAACAATCATAAATATAAATGAAATAAAAAGATATGTAATAGCTGTACCAAAAACAAGAACTACAGATGGCCCATATGTATAAACATATGTTATTTCCACTTTATAATAAATAGGAAGAAAGCAGATTCCTACTGCAATAATAATTATTGGTATACCCATAATTAAGACTTTACGGCGGAATACATCCCTGCTTTTATATATATCTGTAAATACATATGACATAAACATATAACAGGTAAATGGAATAGTAAAAAGATATACCTTACATATAATAATATTTATTATATTATATAAGTCACTAAAACAACGTATTGTTATAATACTTACAATATCAAATATCAAACTAAATACTACAGCAGATAAAAGATGTATAAATATTTTTTCTGAAAAAAGATTTAATGATTTACGCCTTAAAAACATGCTTACAACCATAATTGACAATATAAGCCCACATATTTGAAATTGTATATTTAAAGTCATATTTCTACCGCCTTCTTGAATTATAATATCTGCTGTGTTTTGTATTGGCTTCAATATCTATTTTAGCAAATATTATAGCAAAAGAAAAGCACTAAAATGTAAAAAGAGCCTTTCGGCTCTTTTTACTGGATAACTTTCATTATCCAACGTATAATAGGGTGGGAGTAGAAAGTATT
>CAMWXG010000005.1 GCA_947178155.1 uncultured Lachnoclostridium sp. | reverse complement strand
ACTATATATTATTATATAATTAATTGAAAGCAATTACTATTGCTTTATAAATTAAAATATAATAAAAAAGGAAGCCAAGAGAGGACTGGAAAGGAGGAAATATTATGACTTTAAACGGAAATATTATAGTTTTTATTGTTGTGTATATCATATATGGAACTATTTGGGGCGTTGCAACTAATAAAATACTTGAAAATAAAGGATATGATGAAAATTGGTTTATTTGGGGATTTATTTTTGGGATAGTTGCTATGCTTGTGGCATTATCAAAGCCAGATATGTATTCATCAGCTATATATGATAATGAACTTTTGAATAAAGGCAGAAGAGAGAATATTTTATTAGATGGCGGCTGGGAGTGTGCCTTTTGCCATTGTCTGAATAAGGCTTATGTAACATCCTGTAGGTGCGGAAAAAGCAAAGAAGAATCAGAGAGATTAAAAAAGGAACCAGAGTTGTAAATGCTAACAAGAAAATGGAGGGCTTTACATGAAGACAAAAAAGGTGGCAGTAATTGGAATGCTTGTAGCAGTTGCGTTTGTGTTAAGTTACATAGAAGCGATGCTGCCTTTAAATATAGGAATACCAGGAGTAAAGGCAGGACTTTCAAATATAGTAGTTGTTTTTTGTTTATATAGATTAAGTGTGGGAGAAACATTTGGTATAGCTATTATAAGAATTGTACTTTGTGGGCTTACATTTGGCAGCCTTTCAGCTATGTTATACAGTCTGGCAGGTGGCATTTTAAGCTTTGTTGTTATGCTTCTTTTAAAAAAGACAGAAAAGTTTTCTGTGTATGGAGTAAGTGTGGCAGGAGGAGCTGCTCACAATATAGGACAGATATGTGTTGCCATTATTGTGCTTAAGACTAAGCTTTTAATATATTATCTTCCTCTGCTTTTGATATCAGGGACAATAGCAGGGATAATTGTTGGTATTTTAGGTGCAGTGCTTATTAAGAGACTTAAGGGAGTAAGTCTGTAAGTTGTTCATTTATTGTTTGTGGCACAGTAGGCGGCATGACTGGAAGTATTAAAAATAAGAAAGCTGGGGTAAGTATGGAAAAGATTGTAATTGATGAGACAAAGCTTCCAAAGGTAATGGAAATTATTGAGCTGGCAGCTTCTATTATGGAAGAAAAAGATTGTGTAAATGACAAAGATGCAAAACAGGAGTTGGAGAATTTGCAAAAGGATTTATGTAATATTACTGAAAATAGTAAAATTGATATTGCTGATTTTCAGGAATATTGGGGTTATACTGATTTAGAAACGGTGGCAAGAAGTGCATTGATGCCTTCGCCACAAAAAAGAGATATGACAGATGATGAGATTAGGGAGATTGTTGTTGGAATCCTTGATTTTGAAGAGGCAGAAATGGACTATTGGCTTGATTTTCTTAAGGTGAATACGGGTTTGGATAATCTTACAGATTATATTTTTTATCCTGATCTTATAGGGCTTGATAAGGATTCTTCACTGGAAGAAATAGCTGAGAAGATTATTGCAGATAAGTGTGATGATTAATTTTAGTTGAATGTGGATTATAATTCTAGAATCGACAATTTATGGAGGTAAGAGGATATGTATGATTGTGGATTTACAAAAGAAAATAATTGGTTTAGGTATCGTGCTGGAGCAATTATCATAGAAAATGGATGTGTTCTTTTTGCTGGTAACAAGAATGAAAACTATCTATATTCTATTGGTGGTGGAGTTCATATGGGAGAAACTGCTGAGGATGCAGTACTACGAGAGGTTTTTGAAGAAACTGGTGTACATTATGAAATAGACCATTTGGCTGTTATCCATGAAAACTTCTTTAATGATAATTGTGGAACACTGAAAGGATTAAACTGCCATGAAATTAGTTTTTATTTTTTAATGAAATCCAGAGGGACACAAGAGCTTCACAGTAATAGTTATGAATATGGGGTAAAAGAAGAAATGTACTGGATCCCAATAAAGGATTTAGACAAATATAAAGCTTTTCCAAGTTTTATGAAGGAGTATCTTAGTACAGAACATTCTGAAATTGAACATATAATTACTGATGAGAGGGTATAACAATTTAAGTATAATTGGTACATATAACAAAATGATTATATTAATGAGATATGTATTTAACTGAATAAAATTGGGATGTGAATAGTAATAAAGTAACAAATAAATTTACTATCAAAACAAATGTTCGATAAAATATTGACACACATTATTTTTTATGTTAATATAATATACAGATGTAATAAAAAATGAAAGGGGGATAATTGTATGAGAAGTGCTATTGAAATTGCAGAATATATTATTTGGTATTGTGGTGAGCATGGTCTTTCTATTAGTAATCTTAAATTACAGAAAATATTATATTTTGTACAAGCGGAGTTTCTTGTTGCTACTGGTTATCCTTGTTTTTCTGATAATATTGAAGCATGGGATTTTGGTCCTGTTGTTTCTGAAGTGTATAGAAAGTATAAAGTGTATGGAGGTTCCAATATTCCTACATTTTTTGTTACTAATAATGTAAGGCTTGAGGATAATGAGAGAGAATTAGTTAATGGAATAGTAAACGTTTGTGATGACTATACCGCATCTGAATTGGTTGAAATAACACATAATCAATCTCCATGGAGAGATAATTATGTACCAAAGCATAACAATGTTATTCCATTAGATGAAATTAGAGATTATTTTGCAGAGGGTTAAATATGGTGGGTATTAATGTTTCAAAGACAAATAGTGGTATTAGTATAGATAAGAGCAGGAAAAAATATTCTACTGCAGAAATGACAGGAAGGGTAGAAGAGTTTTTTGAATTATTATTGGTTGATAGCAATGATTTTACTGATATTGAAAGCAGGAAGGTTTTTTACAAAATATATGAATATATAAAAGAATATGATCGTATTTTATATTCTCCAATTAGTAATATATGTTATCAGTGTTTTATTAAGTATGAGTCTGATAAACAGGTTGATATATTTGGTTCGCTGGTTTCAAATATTGAGAAAGTTTTAGGCATCTCCAATACTATGGAATATAAGAAGAAAATAGAAAAGGCAAAGAAGGATAAAAATGAAGAAGAGATAAAATTATTAAAAGATACATCAAAGGCGATAGTTAAAATATGGGATCATGTGAATTTGGCACAGAATCAATATAGTGTGTTATCTCAAACAGATGACGAATATAGGAAAAAATTTGATGAATTGATGTCGCCTGTGCAAGATAAAATTAATAACGAGATGAGAACAAATATGGCTGATTTATCAAGAAGTATGAGTGAACAATTACTTTCGTTAGTTGGTATTTTTACTGCACTTGCGTTTTTGTTATTTGGTGGAATTAGTTCGTTAGAAAATATTTTTTCTGGTATACAAACAGTTTCGCTGTTAAAGTTGGTGATTTTAGGGTGTGTATGGGGGGTTGTGTTTGATTAATTTAATTTTTGTATTTTTGTTTTGTATATCAAAAATGACAAAATCATCTTTTTCATCAACAGATAAGGATGATGCATCTATGTTTCAGAAATATCCCATTTTTTGGTGGACGAATTATATTGTAATTACTATTTTAGTCGCATCGGGTATACTATATTTTTTTGTAAGTAATGACATGATTAAATGGGTAGAAAAGATTTGTACTGAAATTCCTGAGTTGGTTTGCTTAGTGTCAGTGGGAATATTATTTATAATAATTGTACAAGTTGGAAGAATGTTGCAAAATGTATGCAAAAATGATAAATAAAAGTAAATATTGACCTTTACAGTATCAGCAAAAGAGATAAACAGAAGGTGCTTTATTTTCTGTGCATTCGCCTTATGTCAAGACATGGATATCATTGATTGTATAAAGTTTTTCATGTGCTAGAGCGTGTTTGAAAATTCATTTTGCAAAAAGCAATTTTCAAACACGCCCTAATGCTGGTGCCATAGTATCATATTTTTTCATGTTATGTATACTTTTTCCAGAATACATTCATGCTTTTTGCTTTTTCTATTATAATTTATACCAACCAATATTATTTCACCACTGTAAATTTCCAATGATTTAGTATAGAAATTATTTTTTATTTGATTAATAGCGCTGTTGGCTGTTTTATCCCATTTTAATTCTATAACTATAGCTGGTTTGTCAGTATTTTTCTTAGGAATAAAAACAATATCTGCAAATCCTTTCCCTGTTGGGAATTCTCTATGCATAATGTAATTATTTCTTGCGCTGTAATATGCGAGCGAGATTACACAGCTAAGTGAATTTTCATCATTATATTGCAATATAGATATAGTATTCATATGAATTTCATCAATCACTTTAGCAACCGTTTCTTCGTCAAGTTCTAGTGTAGCTGTGAGAAGTGCATCAGAAATACGTATTGATTTTACAACCTCATTCCAGTTTGAAGTTTCCACAGCAGTTATAAACTCCTCTTGTATTTCATGATTTGGGATAAAAATTTCCCGACGGTCGTAGTTATAAGCTAGATATCCGAGGTGGACAAGCAGGGTAAGGACATCATCTTTTGCAGCAAAAGTAGTCATATCATTTTGGAATGTATCAACAGAAATTTTTATTTTGTTTCCTCCAATCATTTTAATTATATCATCTTTAAGTCCATTAAAATTCATGTCAATATAAATTTTTAAGGCTTCATATGTTTCAGTTCTAGTCCAGTAGCTTCTATAGTTTTTTCGAGTTACAGCATCAATCACTGATTTAGGATTGTATATACAAATATTTTTGTCAAAAGTATAACCATTGTACCAGTACTGCATCTCATCAAAATCCATGTCATATTTTTCACACAGGCTTATAACTTCATTTTCTGTGAAACCAACATATTCTGCAAGCATAGCAGGATCAGTCATTGAAAATTCATCAAAAATATTTATTGCAGAATGTGAGCCATATTTTTTTATAGGAAGTATGCCGGTCATATAAGCAAGTTTTATATAAGTTCTTCCTTTAAAAAGATTTTTCAAAAAATCAAGATATTTTTTCTGTGAAGCAAAATTATTTTTTGCTTCCCTGAAAATACAGTCCCATTCGTCTATTATAATTATAAATCCCTTAAATGGACTATCAATTTTAGAAAATACAGTTGCAAGGGCTTTAGGAAGGCTTGTCTCGTTTGTTTTAATGATATTGGGATATTTTTCATTTAATTCATTTATAACTTCTTTTTGCAAATATAGTATAAAATTTTCTATTCCTTCGGCGTCTCCTAATATTTGTTGTATATCAAGGTATATTACATCATATTTATTCAGATTTTGTCTGTAGGTTCTGTCTGTTGAAATCTGTAAATTTTGAAATAACATATCAGAACAACAGGTTTTATCATAATATGCAAGAAGCATTTCAGCAGCCATTGATTTTCCAAACCTGCGTGGACGGCTTACACATATATATCTGCGTTGTGTATCCAGCCTGCTGTTTGTAAAAGAAATCAAACCTGATTTATCAATATATAAATCATCATTTACTGATATTTGAAATGCTCTGTTTCCTGGATTTAAGTAAAGTCCCATAACATTAACACCTCCATTCTATCATATTAAAAGTATATTCTGTATTTTATTAAAATGCAAGAACTTTAAAATTAAAATGAGAATAACAGTAACAATAGCTTAAGAGGGATATTAAAGATACAGGCTTTACAATGTTAAAGTGTATAGTTTTTGTAGATATTTTATTCCATTTATGATATCATATAAAACAACTGAAAATTATTCTTTTTGTGAGGATATATCGGGTTTTGAATAAATTTTTCGGGAGGAAAAATGGATAATCTACATGTTGTAAAGCGTGGTTTTATAAAAGAAGATAAGCAGCAGTTTACAGGTAGTTCATTGGAAAAACTAAAGGAAGCTGCTAAGGATACAAAATATTTGCTTAACAGAGGATATTCAGTAAAAGGTGTTACCACGTTTATAGGGAATCATTTTATGTTTTCAGAGAGGCAGCGCCTTGCGCTTGCAAGAGCAGTATCATCTGATTATGATATAGACAAACGCAAAAGTAAACAATGCATTTTTGGATGTTGTAATGAAGCATTTCAGACGTATGACAGAGAGGGGAGTTTAATTGAAGAAGTATTTATAGATGGTTTTAATACTATTATTACATTGGAAGTTGCTCTTTCTGATTCGCCTGTTTTAAAATGTATGGATGGTACAATGCGTGACCTTGCCGGACTTCGCGGCACATACAGGATTATTGACAAGACAAAAAAGGCAGTGTGCCTTATTATGAAATATCTTGTGAGGCTTAATATACAAAAAGCGGTGTTTTACCTTGATGCGCCTGTTTCTAATTCAGGAAGGCTTAAAACATTTATATTGGAAATTGCACAAAATTATGATTTAAATGTATCAGTTGAGGTAATAAATAATGTAGATTCTGTTTTGCAGAGACTTGGGGGAGTAATTACAAGTGATGCTATTATTTTAAATCATTGCAAAAGCTATATAAATTTACTGTCTGCTATTGTTTCTGAAATAGAAAATGTTTGGATAGTGGAACTGTGATGGAGGTAAATTTAAGTGATATTAAAAACAAAGCGTTTATTGCTGCGTCCTTTGGAATTATCTGATTTGTATACAAGATATAAATATTCAGGCTGTATAGACACCGCCAAATATATGGTGTATCTGCCAGAGCACAGCATTAATGAAACAAGGGAATTTCTTAAATATGTTTCGGAAGAATGGGCAAAGGAATTTCCTGATTTTTATGAGTTCGCTATTGTAAAGGCTGGTGTACATATAGGCGAGATTTCGATATATCCTGATAGAGAGAAAGAAGAGGCAGAGCTTGGTTGGATATTAAATAAAGAATATTGGAATAATGGATATGTAACAGAAGCAGCATTTGAGCTTATAAAATTTGCTGAAAGAGATTTAAATATACATAAATTTATTGCCTGTTGTGATACAAGAAATAAAGCATCTGCTAAAGTTATGAAAAAGCTTGGAATGATAAAAAAATCAGAGGAAGTGAGGTTTTACAGAGATGAGAGAGGAATAGCATCGCAATATTTGTATGAGAAGTTTTAAAGATTTTTGAAGGAGGAGCTGGTATGGAATTTTCTGTAAGTGTAGGGGAATCTGATTTTTATGATTTGCGTAAGGCAGAAAGCTATTATGTAGATAAAACGGATATAATATATGAACTTATACAGAATACTAAGAATAAAGTTACTTTATTTACCAGACCACGAAGATTTGGAAAAACTTTGATGATGAGTATGCTGTCGAATTTTTTTAGTATAAAAAAAGACAGCAGGGATATATTTGAAGGTCTTAAGATTACAGAATATAAAGAATTTTGCGAGAAATGGATGAATCAGTATCCTGTACTTTTTATTTCGTTTAAGGATGTTGAGGCAGAGAATTTTAATGATGCGTATGAGATGCTGCAAATTAGAGTTGCTGATGCATGTAAGGAATATGCAGATTTATTGGAAAATGAAATTCTTGATAAAGATGATAGAGAGATTTTTTTAAGGTTAAAATCAAAGAAAAGTTCTAAGAACAGTAATTCAGTCTATTTCTGATGAACTTACTTATGATACTCTCCATACATCAGAGGATAATCTTTGGAGTTTACTGTTTATGACTGGATATCTTACAAAAGCTGATTCGGAGCAAGAGAAAGAAACGGTTTCGCTTAGAATTCCAAATAGGGAAATAGCTTCTATATTTGAAGATACAGTAGTTGCATTTTTTAAGAATACAGTAGGCGGTACGGAATTTAATGACCTTATAAGAGTGTTGTGGGAAGGTGATGAGGCAGGAGCAACTAAACTTATATCAGACCTTTTGTGGTACACAATCAGCTACAATGATTATCATGAGGACTATTATCATGCATTTCTTACAGGAATCTTTGTAGGACGTGGGTTTAATGTTGATTCAAATAAAGAAAAGGGATTAGGAAGACCGGATATATTGCTTAAAGATAAAAGAAATCGTAGAGCAATAATCATAGAAGCCAAGAAATCGAAAAGAGAAGCCGATATGGATAAGGACTGTGATGAAGCAATCAACCAAATTGTAACAAAGAAATATGCAGAGGGGATTTATGGCTATACACAAATTTTTTGTTATGGAATCTCTTTTTTTCAGAAGCAGGCTAAGGTAAAGAAATTATAAATTATATAGCTAAAAAATAAAAAAAATAATGAAAATACTATTTTTAAATTAGAAGGTTAATTATAATGACACAGGAAGAAAGATATAAATATATGACTACGGCTCCAATAGAGCGTATAATACCAAAGCTTGCAGTGCCTACTATTATAAGTATGCTTGTTACAAGTTTTTATAATATGGCTGATACATTTTTTGTAGGCAGGCTTAATACTTCGGCACAGGCAGGGGTTGGTGTCGCTTTTTCAATTATGGCGGTTATACAGGCTTTTGGTTTTTTATTTGGACAAGGCTCGGCTACATATATTTCAAGAGCACTTGGAAAAAAGGATATGAAAAGGGCAGAATATATGGCTTCAAGCGGCTTTTTTTATGGACTTGCGGCTGGAATTGTGCTTATGGTACTTGGAATTTTGTTTATTAATCCTCTTTGTAGTATGCTTGGAGCAACCAAAACCTCTTTGCCATACACAAAAGATTATCTTAGAATTATACTTATTGGAGCACCTATAATGACTTCGTCGCTGGTGCTTAATAATCAGCTTAGATTTCAGGGAAATGCATTTTATGCAATGGTTGGAATTGTATCAGGGGCAGCAGTGAATATTGTGCTTAATCCAATTCTTATGTTTGGATGTGGTATGGGAGTTGTAGGTGCAGGGATTGCTACAATTTTAGGGCAAACACTTGGACTTGTGCTTCTTATTATTGGAACTACAAAAGGTGGAACAATCCGCATACAAATAAGTAAAGTAAGTTTTGAATTTTATTATTTTGACGAAATGTTTAGAGGAGGTTTTCCCTCTCTTTGCAGACAGGGGATTGCAAGCATATCGACTATAGTTTTAAATCAAGCGGCGAGAGAATATTCAGATGCGGCTATAGCAGGAATGTCTATTGTAAACAGACTTACTTTTTTTATAAATGCGGTTGTAATTGGTTTCGGTCAGGGCTTTCAGCCTGTCTGTGGTTTTAATTATGGGGCGGCAATTTATGACAGAGTAAAGAAATCCTTTTGGTTTTGTGTGAAGGTTGGCAGTGTTGCACTTTTAATAATTGCTGTTATTGCATTTATATTTGCAGAGCCTATAGTAGCTTTGTTTACAAAAGGAGATGTTTCGGTAGTTGAAATAGGAAAAGAGGCTTTTAGATTTAACTGCTTTTCATTTACCTTAAATGCATTTAACATAATGTCTAATATGATGCTGCAGTCAGCAGGAAAAGCAATTTCAGCTTCTATTTTGTCGCTTGCCAGACAGGGGTTGTTTTTGATTCCTTTAATATGTATACTTTCTCCGACATTAGGACTTATAGGAATTGAGATAGCGCAGCCTATATCAGATTTGTTAAGCTTTTTACTTTCTATACCTCTGGTTGTACTTTTTTTAAAAGAAATATAGGACAGGCAAATAGACGTTTTTTGTATAGAAACATCAAAGTGCCAAGGTGGGATAAAAACGCTGTTTGTGCGTTATTATCCCACCTTGGCATCTGAATATACAATATGGTTGCCACCAAGATTTTTGGCTTTATAAAGCATATTGTCTGTTATGCGATACAGATTTTCAAAACTGTAATCAGCTGTATTTATGCGTGTAACACCTATAGAACCTGAAGCATACCATTCAGGTGCAACCTGTATAGCATGAATTTCATGGCTGATAGAATCTACTACATTGTCAAGATTTATGTTGTGAAAACGCTGTGCTAATATAAACATATATTCGTCACCGCCAAGCCTTGTAGCAAATTCTTCTTCTTTAAGATGTGCTTTAATTATTTCGGCTACATTTATAATGATTTTATCGCCTTCCTGATGACCTAATATATCATTTATCTTTTTAAATTTATCAAGATCAAGCATTACAAGATAAATAGTATCTCCATTTGATATTGAGCTTTCTATAAAATAAGCCAGTTGATCTACAAAATGTGTACGGTTGTATAATCCTGTCATTAAATCAGTCTGTGCCTGCTGTTTTAATTCACACTGAGCTTTTTCGTATGCCTTAAGCAGTTTTTCATTTTGTGCTCTGCATATAAATCCATCTACAATTTTTTTATTTACAAAGTATTGTGTGATAATTGACAGACCGCCAAAGCCGATTATATTAAATAAGTCTGTTTGTGCTATATTGGCAAGTTTTACTTTGAATGCTATAATCAGGTATATTATACATACTAATATTATGTATGAAATCATGCGCCATGCATTATCTACAAATAATACTGGAAGCAATACAATAAGAACTAAAAATAAAATAGCTTTTTCGTCTTTTGAGGGTATTGACATAGTTATACCAAAAGAGCAGACTAATGACATTAAAATATATACAATAATTTCTGTTTTGGTTTTATTAAAAAATTTATGTATCAGAATAATAATATATAGGGTAGCTATACCATAAAAGTTTAAATAACTGTATTTATTTGTGCTCAAGGTGAAACATGACATTATACCAAAAAATAATTCCAGACTGCCAAATATAGTTGATATAATTATTATATTTCTTTGGTTGGAGCTGTCACGTATATATTTGCAGCTATCATAGTCCTCCTTTGAAAAACCGTAATATCCGAAATTTTTCATATACGCCTCCTTTATAAAAATCCTTTTGGATATTTGCCTGAATTTTGTTGTTATTATTATAATGTAATAAGATAAAAATGGCAATAGAGTAAATTAAGTAAGATTTATAATTAACAAAGTAATGTTACTCTTATTTTGGCAAAATGTGTGCATTCAGTGATGAAAACAATCGAAAATTTGTTTGTATATAGCTTTGTGGCAGTTCACAAATGATACAATCTGTGTTACAATATTTAATATATGTAGTAGTGGCATAAAACAGCAGCAGTATGGAGGTAGAAATGCAGTTAGATGATTTGTTTTTAAAGGCATGTCAAAATGGACAAAAGAGTGTTGTTATTACATTCTTAAAAAAGGGCGGAATTAATGTAGACAAAAGAGACAGGGAGGGACTTACTCCTATTCATTATGCGTGCAAAAAAGGAGCACGGGATATTGTTAAGCTTTTGATTGAAAATAATGCTGATGTCAATATGGCATCAAATAGAAGCGTTACGCCGCTTCATGTTGCAGCATCATTAGGTAATCAGGAGATTATACAGTGTTTGTTAGATGCAGGAGCCGATATTAATGCTACAGATAAAGATGGAAAGAGCACACTTATTTATAGTGTATTGGCCAAAAAGGTAGAGGCAGCAAAATATTTGATTGCTAAGGGAGCAGATGTTTCTATTAGGGATAATGAGAATAGAACAGCATTAGATTATGCTAATGCTTTGGGACTGCCATATTTTATTTCAGATGTTGATATTGATACCACAGGTGATACAGATGCTTATGGTAATACTCCCCTTCACCAGTCATGCTACAACGGACAGAGTGAGGTAGTTAAGGTAATGCTGGAGAAGGGGAGTACAGATATAAATGCAGTAAACAATGCAGGAGAAACACCGTTATTTACTTCAGTTGAAAGAGATAATATTTATGTTTCAGAGCTTTTGCTTAATGCAGGAGCATTACCTGATAAAGGTACTAATGAAGGGTTTTATCCAATTCATGCAGCAGCTATAAATGGAAATGAACATATGGTTGATGTGCTCATAAAATATGGTGCCAATGTTGACAACAGAGATGAAGATGGCGAAACTGCTCTTATAATTGGAGCTAAGAGAGGGTTCAATAATATTGTATCTAAGTTAATAGAAAAGGAAGCGGATGTTACATGTACGGATGAGCTTGGCCATACTGCACTTTATTATGCAGCAGAGAATGGTTTTAATGAGATTGTAGAAGTTCTGCTGATGGCAGGAGCGGAAGCATAGAGTGTTTATGATGATTTAGACGGAATTTAAAATTAAGAAAGACGAGGGTATAAATATAATGAATAAGTTTGTAGAAGATGCAAAAGCGATACTTTCAGGAGAGAAGAAGCTACCTTTAAAAGAATTAGCATTTTTAATAGAGAATCTTGCTTTTACTTCTTATGGTGAAAAAGAAAATATTGATCTTGCCAATAAACTTTTGAAAATGCTTATGTCTATGGTAGACCAGGATGACGATGATGAGGTGGAATATGTTTTTAAGGTTATAGACCATGTTTTGAAAAATGATAAAGATGCAGATGCTTTGGAATTGTTTGAAGAGACAGGTATCAGTTTTACAGAGCCAAGATATTATCAGCATGAAATGACAAATTTTAGAGATTATATTCTAAAATGGGCATTTAGTTTAGAAGTAGTTAAGAAAATGTCACAGCTTGGTGTGGATTTAAATGAGGCATTGATTAAAGGAAAGACGCCTGTATACATATTGGCAGACAGGAATAGAATGATATCTTTTGGCAGAGAGGATCCTGAAGAAGAGTTTGCAAAGGCAATGAAGTTTTTCAGTACAGATTCTATGGAGGCTCTTAATATGCAGGGAACTTCTGCTGTTCATGCTGCTATTAAGAATAATCATTTTGAAATGGTTGAGGCTATGATAAATGAAGGAATTGATGTAAATATAACAGAGGATCAGCCAAATGTAGCAGGAACAACACTTTTACATACTGCCTGTGCATATGGTTTTCCTAAAATAGTACAGATGCTTATGGATGCAGGGGCAGATGATACTATAAAAAATGTCGAGGATGAGACGGCTGCTCATATAGCAGTTTCTGTCAAAGTAAGATTTAAGAAAATTGAGGAAGAAGATAGGGCGAAGATGTTAAAGGCTCTTAAAAATATAGACATAGCAGGTAAAAATGGAAGAACTCCGCTTATTCTTGCCCAGAATCTTGGAATAAATGAAGCCAATGTAGTTACACCTGTTTTTATTGAAAAAGGAGCAGATGTAAATCATGCAGATGATGATGGAAATACTGCATTGATTCTTCAGGCAGATAAGCACTGTTATAAAGAAACAATGAAAATGTTAATTAATGCAGGGGCAGATGTGAATGCCAGAAATAAATATGGAAATACACCTCTTCATTTAGCACTTATGGAAAGAAGAGGTGAGGTAGCAAGAATTCTTATTAAAAAAGGTGCAGATTATAATGTGGCAAATGAGAAAAAAGTTACACCTGTAGAAATTGCAGTAGAAAATGGATTAGATGAAGTTCTTCCGCTTATGGGGTTATGATTTTTTCTTCTCTGATATGTTCCATACCCTGAGCAATAATTGTTTTTACATGATTATCAGCAAGTGAGTAAAATATGGACTTGCCTTCGCGCCTGTTTTTAACGAGTTTATTTTGCTTTAATATTTTTAGCTGATGTGAAATTGCGGATTGCGTCATGTTAAGCGCTTCCGCAAGGTCACATACACATACTTCTGCTTCAAAAAGTACAAAAAGTATACGTATTCTTGTAGAATCACCAAACACTTTAAAGAGTTCTGCCAAATCATAAAGTTCATTTTCCTGTGGCATTGTTTTTGTGACAATTTCCAAAAGGTCTTTGTGAACTTCTGTTGTATCACAGCATTCTATTTCAAAATCGTTCATAATTATACCTCATCTTTCTATGTTTTAAATGCTCAAGTACTTTTATACTCACAATCAAAAAGTTTTAATTTTTTTGACTGTGAGCATAATATTAAAGATTTTTTACAAATAGTGTTCTTATGGCATTTAATACTGCAAGCACCATTACTCCTACATCTGCAAATATTGCAAGCCACATATTTGCTATACCTGCTGCGCCAAGCGCAAGACATATAATTTTTATACCTATTGCAAAATATATATTTTCATAAATTATACGCATACATTTTCTTGCAATTTTTATTGCTTTAGAAATTTTAAGCGGACTATCGTCCATAAGGACAATATCTGCTGCTTCAATGGCGGCATCAGAGCCAAGTGCGCCCATAGCTATTCCTATGTCAGCTCTTGAAAGTACAGGTGCATCATTGATACCATCTCCTACAAATGCAAGTGTTTCTTTTTGCGCTTTTTGCGACAGGAGCTTTTCTACAAGCTCTACTTTGCCAGCTGGGAGAAGTTCACTATATACTTCATCTATTGATAGTTCCGCTGCTACGCTGTCAGCAGTTTTTTTACCGTCTCCTGTAAGCATAACAGTTTTTTTGATACCAATATTTTTTAGTTTTGCAATAGCTTCTTTAGCATTTGGTTTTATTATATCAGAAATAAGTATATGTCCCGAATATTGTCCATCTATTGCCATATGGACAATAGTACCTACACAGTGGCAGTCATGATATTTAATCCCAAAGCGTTTCATTAATTTGCTGTTGCCAATAGTAACATTTATTCCATCAACTTTGGCAAGTACACCTTCGCCGCTTATTTCTTCGATATCGCTTACTCTTTTATTATCAATTTCCTTTCCATAAGCTTTTTTAAGACTTTTACTTATAGGATGTGTAGAAAAACTTTCTGCATGGGCTGCAAACTCTAAAATTTTTTCCTGTTCAAGCTCCGTATGGTGTATTCCACTGACTTCAAATACTCCCATAGTCATTGTACCTGTCTTATCAAATACAACATATTTTGTATTTGCAAGTGTCTCAAGATAATTAGAGCCTTTTACAAGTATACCTTCTTTGCTGGCGCCTCCTATTCCGGCAAAAAAGCCAAGCGGTATGCTGATAACGAGAGCACATGGACAACTTATTACAAGAAATGTAAGCGCTCTGTAAATCCAAATATTCCATTCGGGAGAATTTCCGAAAATTAAAAATGCAATTGGAGGCAGTATGGCAAGAAAAAGAGCACTAAGGCATACAGCAGGTGTATAATATTTTGCAAATTTACTTATGAAGTTTTCAGAGCGGGATTTTTTGGAACTTGCATTTTCAACAAGGTCAAGTATTTTCGATACTGTTGAATCTCCAAACTCTTTTGTTGTCTGTATCTTTAATGGACTGGTCATATTAATGCTTCCGCTTATTACCTCATTTCCTTCTGCTGCATCAACAGGAACGCTTTCTCCTGTAAGGGCGCTTGTATTAAGGGATGAACTTCCATTTACAATTATTCCGTCAATAGGAATTTTTTCACCAGGTTGTACTGTTATTACAGTACCAATTTCGATTTCATCAGGATCAACTTTCTCTAGTTTTCCATCTTTTTCAATATTGGCATAGTCAGGTCTTATATCCATTAGTTCACTTATATTTCTACGGCTTTTGCCTACAGCGTAGCTCTGGAAAAGCTCACCTATTTGATAGAAGAGCATTACGGCAACACCTTCTGTGTACTCACCAAGAATTATGGCTCCAATTGTGGCAACTGCCATTAAAAAGTTTTCATCAAAAACCTGTCTGTTTAGTATTCCCTTGAAAGCTTTCTTTAAAATGTCATAGCCAATAAGCAGGTAGGGAATTATAAATAAAAATTTAAGGTATTCTGAAGTTTTAATAAGGCTTAATATAATAGTAAGCAGTGTTGAAATTATAATCCTGATAAGTACATTTTTCTGTTTTTTATTCATAGCAATCCCCCATTCATGCATTTATTTTTTATTATAACCTCAATAATATAACTTATTAGAAATTGCAAATCTATTATAGGAATATTTCGCAGTCGTCTTCTACCTTTTTGCAGTTTTTAAGAACTTCCTGCATAACTGCTTTTGGGTCACTTCCTTCCTCAAATTCAACATTCATCTTAAGTGTCATAAAATTAACAGTTGCATCTTTAATACCTGCTGTTTTCTTTGCAGCATCCTCCATTTTGTTAGCACAGTTAGCGCAGTCAACATCAATTTTGTAAGTTTTTTTCATAGTAAAATCCTCCTGTTAGATTATAAAAATAAAATTTTATATGAGCATTTGTTCATATGTTTGATTGAATTATATCATACAGGGCATTTTTGTCAAGACTTTTTGTAAAAACAATTAAATTTCAAGTTGCTATTTTTTTACTGTTCACTTCATTACCAATAAGATTTTCTATGAGTAGCGCAGTTATGAATGGTAACAATTTTGACATTGTTATTTTCTTATGGTAAAATAGCAATATATAGAGCGTGTGTATGCCGTATAAAGACTCTTTTCTGTAAAACAAAGGGTTTAATTAAAGGAGAGGAGGGGGGAATATAAAGAAGAATTATGGGACAAATACAAAAACAGATTAAGGTTTTGTTGTTGGCAGTATTGGCTGGTGTGACTATTGGTATTGGAGGATGTGTTTATCTTTCTATGGAAAATAAGGTGATAGGTGCATTGTTATTTACAGTGGGTTTATACGCTATTTGTGTTCATGGTCTCAAGCTTTATACTGGAAGGATAGGTTATCTGGTAAATGAGCAGCTTCCATATTGTTTTGAACTGGCAGTTATCTGGATAGGAAATTTTCTTGGAACTTTTCTGGCGGCAGTAGCAATGAGAGAGACAAGGATTTCCGAAATTTCACAAAAAGCAGCACAACTGTGCCAGACAAAGCTTGATGATAGGGTATCCAGCTTGTTTTTGCTGGGGATTTTTTGCGGATTATTGATGTTTATAGCAGTAGATGGTTATAGAGCTGTAAACAATCCAATTATTCTGTTTATGGGAGTAGCAGTATTTATTTTATGTGGTTTTGAACACTGTATTGCTGATATGTTCTATTTCTCAGTTGCAGGATTATGGTCAGGAAAAGCATTTTTAGTAGTTGTAGTTGTTACTATAGGCAACTCCATAGGAGGGATGTTGATTCCTTTAGTAAAAAAAATTCCTGATGAAGATACAGGGAAGCAACTATAGATAGTGTATATAATAGGTACATAGCAGAATAGTTTCTTAAATAAAAGGTATGAAAAATAAAAAATACATATTATAGGAGGAAAAAATAATGATGTTTTTTAAAAATCTGAGTATCAGGTATAAAATTTTGGTTCCTGTTGCACTTTTGGGGTGTTTATTAGTTGCTCTTGCAGGTATGAGTATTCAAAGTGCTAATCAGATTATGGAAGCAAGTGAGGCGATTTCAGGAAATTATGCTGTAAAAATTGAGCAGCTTGGTGATGTTTCAGCTGATTATCAGAGACTGCGTCGTGTAGCGTTTGCGCATATTATAGCAGACAATGATACTTTGCAAACATCTCTTGAGGATGAAGCTGATACTTTGAAAGCAGAGATTAGTAGCCTTTGTGATGAGTTTGAAAGTTTGCTTGATTCTGATGCAGCTAAAGAAAAATTTAATCAGTTTAAGAATGACTATGCAAGCTATCTTGAAATTTATGATAAGATTCTTAATTATAGCAGGGAAAATAATAATGGAGCAGCAACTGCACTTGCAAATGTAGATTTGAAAGAAGCAGGTACTGCACTTACAGAAGAATTGACAGAAATGCGTACCATGAATAAATCTGATATGGATATTGCTGTTGCTTATCAGAGTAAGGTATATAAAAGTGTAGTTAGGATAATTGTTATACTGCTTGTGCTTGGTATCCTTATTTTTTGTTTTGTAGTATGGGTTTCATGGAAATGGGCATGTAAGAGACTGATTAACATTAATAAGCAGCTTAGGGATGTTATTGCCACTATTGATGAAGGACAGGGTGATTTGACTAAACGTGTGCAGTGTTTCTGCACAGATGAGATTGGAACTCTGGCTGCCGGTATCAATACTTTCATTGAAACGTTACAGGGTATTATGGGACAGATAAATTCAAGTTCTGGTCAGCTTGGACATATTGTAAAGCTGGTATCAGACAAAGTGTCAACAGCAAATGATAATTCTTACAATATTTCTTCTGTTATGGAGGAGTTATCTGCTTCTATGCAGGAAATTTCTTCTACTTTGACAAGTATTAAGGGAAATGTAGATGTTGTGGACGAAAATATTATAGAATTGTCAGATGAGTCGCAGGGATTGTATGATTATGCTTCTGGAATGAGAGAACGTGCAGAGAATTTAGAGCGGGGAGCAGTTGATAACAGACAAAATACAAGCAATGTAGTTAATGGAATTATTGATAGATTAAAACAGGCAATAGAGAGCAGTAAGAATGTAGAACGTGTAAATGACCTGACTAATGAGATTTTAAGCATTTCAAGTCAGACAACACTTTTGGCTTTAAATGCATCTATAGAGGCTGCAAGAGCTGGTGAAGCGGGACGCGGATTTGCTGTTGTAGCAGATGAAATAAGTCAGCTTGCAAATTCCAGCAGAGAGGCTGCTAATAATATTCAGTCAATAAATAACATGGTAGTTCAGGCTGTTGGTGAGTTAATTGAAAATGCTAATTCGGTTGTAAATTATATTAATGAAAATATTCTTCCGGATTATGAGGGATTTGTAAGTGCAGGTCAGCAGTATAATAAAGATGCTATCCATGTAAATGAGATTGTTACAAGGTTTAATGATATGGCTACTAACTTAAAGCAGTTTATGGGCAATATTACAGAGGCTATTGATGGTATTAATACTACAGTAGAAGAGAGCGCAGATGGAACTGCAAATGTTGCAGAGAATACCTCTGATTTGGTTAAGGATATTAGTGAGATTGCAGATGCAATGAATGACAATAGGCAGGTTGCAGGAAATCTTACAGAAGAAGCAGAAAGGTTTATTAAACTGTAAGATATGATTTCTGAATAAAATACTTGAAATGGCATGTATGGTGTGATATACTTTTATGGTATGTTGTTCAGGTGTTACATTTAGAATGGAGGATATGTATTATGATTAAGATGATTCATGGTATTTTGTTAATAGTATACATTATTGTATCTGTTATGCTTGCAGTTATTGTACTTATGCAGGAAGGCAAGCAGGCTGGGCTTACAGGTGCGATAAGCGGTGCTGCTGAAACATATTGGGGTAAGAATAAAGGCCGTTCAATGGAAGGCAAGCTTATTGTTGCTACAAGAGTGCTTGCAGCATTATTTATACTACTTTCAGTTATACTTAATCTTAGTATTTTTTCATAGATATTATATACTATATCATTAAAAATAAAAGCGCAGCGCATAGTCGTTGTGCTTTTACTGTATTATATGGTATAATTCGTATTATACAAGCATCGTTTTAAAGGGGGTGTCTATAATGACAAGGGAAGAATTAGACAGCAAAAAAAAGATGATTATGGAGTTTATGTCTTCAAAATCGTATAAGCCCATGTCTCTTAAGGAGATGGGGGCGGTCTTACAGGTTCCTTCAAAGCAAAAAAAGGATTTTCGCAAGGTTATAGAGGAATTGTCTGGCGAAGGGAAGCTGCAGATTGATTTAAAGGGAAAGATTAAGCTTATGCCAGAAAATGTTAAGACCGGTAAATTTATGGGGACACAGAAAGGTTTTGGTTTTGTAAGAGTTGAGGGTGAAGACGAGGATATTTTTATATCATCACATGGCACAAGGGGAGCTATAGATGGTGATACTGTTCAGGTGGCGCTTGACCGTCATCAGCGTGGAAGGCGGCGTGAAGGTGTTGTTACGGCTATTCTTGAACGCGGTGTAGATATATTGGTTGGAACTTATTCTAAAAGTAAGAGTTTTGGATTTGTTGTGCCTGATAATCAGAAATTCGGAAAGGATATATATATTGCAAAGTCTGACAGCAAGGGCGCAGTGACAGGTCATAAGGTGGTTGTTGAAATTACTGATTATGGAAATTCTGGTAGAAATCCGGAGGGGCGTATTATTGAGATAATAGGGCATGTAAATGATCCTGGTGTAGATATATTGTCTGTTATTAAGGCATATGGACTTCCAGAGGAATATCCAAATGAGGTTATGGCGCAGGCAGAAGGTATAGGTGATGAGGTTAAAGAAGAAGAGAAAGTGGGCAGAACGGATTTACGTAGTCTTATGACAGTTACGATAGATGGTGAAGATGCCAAAGACCTTGATGATGCAATAACACTTACAAAAGAAGGGGATATGTATCATTTAGGAGTGCATATTGCAGATGTGAGTAATTATGTTACTGAAAAATCACCACTTGATAAGGAGGCTTTGAAGCGCGGCACAAGTGTATATCTTGTGGACAGGGTTATTCCGATGCTTCCGCACAGACTGTCAAATGGTATTTGTTCTTTAAATGCAGGAACAGACAGGCTGGCACTTTCATGTCTTATGGATATTAATTCTTCTGGTGAGATAATAGGCCACAGTATTGAGGAAACAGTAATTAGAGTTGACAGAAGAATGTCATATACAAGCGTAAATAAGATTGTAGAGCTTAAAGATGAAGATGAAAGGGAGGAGTATAGAGAATTTATTCCCATGTTTGAGCTGATGTATGAGCTTGCCGGGATACTTAGAGAGAAGAGATTTAAAAAAGGTTCTGTTGATTTTGATTTTCCTGAAAGCAAAATAGTTCTTGATGAAAAGGGAAAACCTATAGATATTACCGAATATGAGAGAAATAATGCACATAGGATTATTGAAGAGTTTATGCTTGCCGCAAATCGTACAGTAGCAGAGGAATATTATTGGAGAGAGCTTCCATTTGTATATCGTGTGCACGATGAGCCAGACAGTGAGAAAATATTGCAGCTTGGTATTTTTGTAAATAATTTTGGTTATACGATTAAAACTGGCTCAAATGATGAGATACACCCAAAGGAGATACAAAAGCTTATAAATAATGTAAAGGGAAAACCGGAAGAGGCTCTTATAAGCCGTCTTGCACTTCGTTCAATGAAGCAGGCTAAGTATTCTGTTGCCTGTGAGGGGCATTTTGGACTTGCAATGAAGTATTATTGTCATTTTACATCTCCAATAAGGCGTTATCCTGATTTGCAGATACACCGCATTATTAAGGATAGTATACATGGAAAGCTGTCAGAGGGCAGAATAGCCCATTATAATAAAATACTTCCTGAAGTAGCAGCAGCTTCAAGTCAGCTTGAAAGACGAGCTGATGATTCTGAGCGTGAGGTAGATAAGATGAAGAAGGCTGAATACATGGAAAAATTTATTGGGCAGAGCTTTGATGGAGTGATATCAGGAGTCACTACATGGGGAATGTATGTTGAGCTTCCTAATACTGTAGAAGGAATGATAAGAGTTGCTAATATCCCTGGTGATTACTATTATTTTGATGAAGAGCATTATTGTATGGTAGGTGAGCATACAGGCAGATTATATAAGCTTGGAGAGCCTATAAGAATTACGGTAGAAGCAGTGGACAGACTTACAAGAACAGTAGATTTTGTAGTAGCAGAATATGAGGAAGATGAGTTTGTAGGGACAGGCAGAAGCAGAAGATTGGGAGAGCTTAAGAAAGAAGAGCTTAAGGAGAAGGATAAAAGTACAGCTAAGTCAGAGGAGCGTAAGAAGAAAGAGAAAAGTACAGCTAAGTCAGGGGAGCGTAAGAAGAAAGAGAAAAGTACAGCTATGTCAGGGGAGCGTAAGAGAAAAAAGAAAGGTACAGTTAAGCGGGAGGAGTATAAGAAAAAGGAAAAAAGTACAACTGGAACAGAGGATTTGGCTTCTTCTAAAAAGAATTTGAAGGACAAAAAGCAAAGAAAGCTAAAAAAATACTCTAAAAAGCTTGATAAGAAAGCATTAGAGAGAGTAAGGAAGGCTGAAGCTGTAAAGGAATTGAAGCATTTGGCGCAGATTGCATTTTTAAAGAAGGTGGCTGCTAAAAGAATGGCAGAAAATGCAGTACCACATGCAGAGGCGCGTGCAGGAAAACATATGAACAAAGCAGTACCAAAAAATAGAAATGCATTAAGAAGCAAAGCTGTGAGAAAAAATGTTAATAGGGTTCAAGCAAATTCTGCGAAAAGGGGAGGCAGAATTAATAAAAGAAAATAGGAGACTGATATGCCAAAGGATGTAAAAAAGCAGATAGCAGGCAATAAAAAGGCTTTTCACGAGTATTTTATTGAAGATAAATATGAGGCTGGAATTTCCCTCGCAGGTACAGAGGTAAAATCACTTCGTATGGGCAAGTGCAGTATTAAAGAGGCATTTGTTCGTATGGAAAGGGAAGAGATATATGTGTATAACATGCACATAAGTCCATATGAGAAAGGGAATATTTTTAATAAAGATCCAATTAGACCTAGAAAGCTTTTGCTTCATAGAAGTGAAATACGAAAGATTGAGGGACAGATTGCACAAAAGGGCTATACAATGGTTCCTTTGAATGTGTATTTTAAAGGGAGTCTTGTTAAGGTGGAAATTGGACTCGCGAAAGGTAAAAAACTTTATGATAAGCGCCAGGATATTGCTAAGAAAGACCAAAGGCGTGAAGCGGAGAGGAAATTTAAGGTACAGAATTTGTATTAGTAGTTATTGTTTATTCATAATAACGGCTTCATCATCATATATTATATCAAATAATTATGTATATGAGGTTTTATATGGCTATTTATGTAGTGCAATCAGGTGATACGGTAGACAGTATAGCTGCGAAGCTTCAGACGTCAGTGGAGGATATAATATATGTTAATCAACTTAATTATCCATATCCGCTTGCGGTAGGGCAGGCTCTTCTAATACTTGAAGCCGATGCTTTACAGCAGGACAAAAGAATAATAAATGTTAATGGATATGCATATCCGTATATTAACGAAAAAGTATTACAGACAACTCTTCCATATCTTACAGAGCTGTCTGTTTTTTCGTATGGATTTACTGTATCAGGAGAGGTTATTTATCCGTCACGTGATGATATCTTTATGATTGAAGCTGCAAAGCAATTTGGCACAAAAGCTGTGCTTACATTGACTCCGATAGATGAAAGCGGAAGGTTTAATAATAATCTTATATCAGAACTTGTAAGGGATGACAGTGCAATTACAAATCTTATACAAAATCTTCTTGTGGTGATTAGTCAGAAAGGGTTTATTGGGGTTGATGTGGATTTTGAATATATAAAAGCAGAAGACAGAGATTTATTTACAGCCTTTGTAGCAAGGCTTAGAAGTGAATTGAATTGTTTGGGGTATAGAGTGTCAGTTGCGCTTGCACCAAAGACTTCATCAGATCAGAAAGGACTTTTATATGAGGGGAAAGATTATGCAGGACTTGGAGAAGCAGCAAACAGTGTCCTTTTAATGACTTATGAATGGGGTTATAAGTACAGTCAGCCTATGGCAGTGGCACCAATAAATAAGGTAAGACAGGTGGTTGAGTATGCTGTTACACAGATTCCTGTTGAAAAGATTGATCTTGGAATACCTAATTATGGTTATGACTGGCCGCTTCCATATGTAAAAGGTGAAACATCTGCTACAACAATAGGAAATATACAAGCAGTAGAAATTGCTGTTGCAAATGGAGCTGTAATACAATTTGATGAAGTGGCACAGTCACCATTTTTTAATTATACATTAGATGGAGTAGATCATGAAGTTTGGTTTGAAGATGTAAGAAGTATGAGCGCAAAGTTTGATTTAATAAATGAATATAATTTAAGAGGAGCAGGATACTGGCAGATAATGAGATTGTTTTTAGCGAATTGGCTGCTTTTAGAAAGCAGATTTAATATAAGAAAAATACAATAAATGTAGTAATAATTAAAATATACGGGGATAATATATGTCAGGTAAATGTCTATGACTTATGTTATGGAGTGTTTATATATAGCATATCTACACTTGGATAGAAGACATGGACGTTTACCATAAAATGCAATTGATAGAGGAGACACATATGTATTATCTGGTCGTTGACGATGCTATAAGAAAAGTTGAGGAGAAGAATTTTTGGAATTGTGATGAGGGAATATGCGTTTTTAAGTTGTCAGATTGGAATGAAGACAATTCTTTACGTGAGAAGTTTGGTATATGGCATAGGGCTGAAAAGATACATTTTTGCAAGATGGAAACGCATATGGATTTTATGTTTGGGACATTTCGTGTGCCATCTAAAATAAAAGGAAAAAGAGATATTACATTTGCAATGTATATTACTGATAAAAGGGTTATAATTTTGGATGATGATGGAGAAGCAGAAGAAGTTGTAAAAAAACTTGTATCAGGTTCTTTAATACGTGGTTATAATCTGGAAAGATTTATTTATGATTTTCTTCTTGCATTTATAAATGAAGATTTGCTTTTTCTTGAAAAAATTGAGCGTGATATAGCGGTTATTGAAGAAGATGTACTTGATGGAAGGTCAGAGAAATTTAGTTATCGCATGCTTTATCTTAAAAAATTAATAGCACGTTTTTATCATTATTATATACAGTTAAAAGTAGTAGGAGATGAATTGTCTGCAAATGAGGCAGATTTTTTTGAGGAGGAAGATATTCAGACATTTAATATGTATACAGATAAAATGGACAGGCTTGCACAAGAAACACAACTTCTTCGTGAATATGCAATGCAGGTTCAGGATGTGTATCAGGCTGAAATAGAGATACGCCAAAATGATGTTATGAAGGTTCTTACAATAGTAACAACTATATTTTTGCCGCTTACACTTATTGCAGGCTGGTATGGCATGAATTTTGAGCATATGCCGGAATTAAAGTGGCAGTATTCATATCCTATTGTAGTTACTGCAAGTGTGCTGATTGTAATTATATGTCTTTTAGTATTTAAGAAAAAGAGGTTTTGGTGAAGCACTTGATCTTTTAGCGGTTTCAAAGTAAAATATTAATAGAATAGATTTTAAAATATAAATAGCAGACTTGTGAGTAAAAAAATTTTTTCATCTGTGAGTATAGTAAGGGTAAGGGAGGTATACTTTTGAAAATACATGCAAAGAGAATACGACAGTATTTTTAAATGATGAAACATTTAAGATTTTCTTTAATACAAAAGGCATCAAAGGTGATATTAGCGAAAGTGCAAAGAATATTTTAAGATTTATAGAAAGCAATACAACAGAAGATAATTTTACAGAAAAATTAGCACAGGAAGTTCAAAAAGTTAAAGAGAATAAAGAATGGCAGGTGGAGTATATGACTTTATTGATGCGGGAACGAGAAAAATACAATGAAGGAAGAATTGAAGGAAGGATTGAAGGAAGAATTGAAGGTGCTGTAAACACATATAAAGAAATAGGATTTTCATATCAGGAAACAATTAATCGTATTGCTGAAAAATTTACTTTTTCTTTACAGCAGTCTGAAGAAGAAGTTAAAAAATACTGGTATTAAAAATAAAGAATGCTAAAATTTCAATATATAAGTGGAGGTACATAAAATGAGAATTGTTAAACTGACTGAAAATGAAAAAAGTAATATTTTGGAAAATCTTTTAAAGAGGAGTCCTAATCAATATGGTAAGTACGAGGAAAAAGTAAATGCAATCCTTGAAAATGTTAAAACAAATAAGGACAAGGCCCTATTTGAGTATACAGAAGAATTTGACAAGGTAAAGATTACGGCAGAAACATTTAAGGTTACAAAGGAAGAGATTGAAGATGCATATAAAGAGGTTGATGAAAAGCTTATAGAAATTATCAGAAAAGCTCTTGTAAATATAAAGGATTATCATCAGAAACAGGTTCGCTACAGTTGGTTTGACAGTAAACCTGATGGCACGCTTCTCGGTCAAAAGGTGACGCCGCTTGAAAGAGTAGGAGTATATGTACCAGGCGGAAAAGCTGCATATCCTTCATCTGTACTTATGAATATTGTGCCTGCCAAAGTTGCTGGCGTGGAAAAAATCATTATGACTACGCCGCCTGATAAGGAGGGCAAAGTCTATCCCGTAACACTTGTTGCTGCAAATGAAGCAGGAGTTGATGAGATATATAAGGTTGGTGGGGCACAGGCTATAGGCGCTCTTGCATATGGGACTGAAAGTATTAAAAAGGTTGATAAAATAGTAGGACCTGGAAACATTTTTGTTGCACTTGCAAAAAAAGAGGTTTATGGACATGTTAGTATAGATTCTGTAGCAGGACCAAGTGAAATACTTGTACTTGCTGATGAAACTGCTAATCCGCGTTATGTTGCGGCTGATTTGCTTTCACAGGCAGAACATGATGAGCTTGCATCTGCAATATTAATAACTACAAGTGAAGAACTGGCTGGTAATGTATCAGAAGAAGTTGATGGGTTTATAAAAGAACTTTCAAGAAAAGATATTATAGAAAAATCCCTTAATTCATATGGATATATTCTTGTTGCAAACAGCATGGAAGAGGCAATAGAAACTGCTAATGAGATAGCATCAGAACATCTTGAAATAATTACACGCAATCCTTTTGATACTATGACAAGAATTAAAAATGCAGGCGCAATCTTTATAGGAGAGTACAGTAGTGAACCTCTTGGAGATTATTTTGCAGGACCAAATCATGTTCTTCCGACTAATGGTACAGCTAAGTTTTTTTCACCATTGTCAGTAGATGATTTTATAAAGAAATCAAGTATAATTTCTTATTCTAAAGAGGCACTTGAACTTATACATAGTGATATAGAAGCTTTTGCAAAGGCTGAAAAACTTACAGCGCATGCTAATTCAATAGCAGTACGTTTTGAAAAATAAATTTGATATACTATGGAATGGAGATTAATATGAAAGTATCAGCATTAGTGGGACAGAGGTTTAAAGAAAAACCGGCAGACTGTGTAATAGACAGTCATGCTCTTATGATTCGTGGTGGTTACATTAAATGTGTAGGTAACGGGATTTACTCTGAATATCCACCATTACGACGGGTTACGGCAAAGATTGAAAATATTATCCGTAAAGAGATGGATATGATAAATGGACAGGAAGTGTTATTTCCTATGGTTCTGCCTGCTGATTTGTGGGAAGAGTCAGGAAGATATGAAAGTGTTGGAAATGAACTTGTGCGCTTTACGGATAGAAATAATTCCAAAATGGTACTTGGTATGACTCATGAAGAGGCGGCAGTACATATGGTGCGTGAATATGCACAGTCATATGTAAAATATCCTTTTATGATATATCAGTTTCAGCGCAAGTTTAGAGATGAAGCAAGACCAAGGGCAGGTATGATACGAGTACGTGAGTTCACAATGAAAGATGCATATTCGTTTCATACATCACAGGAGGATCTTCACAAGTATTATGAAGTATGTTTTAAGGCATATAACAGGATATTCCAAAAGGCAGGAGTTCCAGAGGTAGTTACTGTAAAATCTGATTCGGGTATGATGGGTGGAAGTGTTTCACATGAGTATATGCTTCTTACCCCTGCTGGTGAGGATACAATAGTTATTTGTGATAACTGTGATTACAAGTCAAATATGGAAGCAGCAGAAAATAAAGTAGTAAATGAAGGTTCTGGCAAGCTGTGTGAGGTTAAATGTGTAAATACTCCTGAATGTAAGACTATTGAAGCAGTTTGTGATTTTCTTAAAAGTGATGTTAAATCTTCATGCAAAGCTGTTGTATACCGCAAAAATTCGGATGATAGATTTGTTGTCGCATTTGTGCGTGGTGACTATGAAGTAAATGAAACAAAGCTTCGCAATCTTGTAGGAGAGGAAATTCATACAGCAGAGATTACAGAAGAGGATTGTCTGGTTGCAGGGTATATAGGACCGTATGGTATTTCTAAAGAAGTAGAAGTTTATATTGATATAACACTTAAGGGTATAGACAATATTGTTGCAGGTGCAAATAAAGAAGGATATCATTATACAGGACTTAATTTTGAAAGAGATTTAGATAATGTCAAATATGTTGATATATCAAAAATACAAGAAGGCGGTATATGCCCATGCTGTGGGAAAAAGAGTATTACTATAAAGAGGGGTATAGAGGTTGGAAATATATTTCAGCTTGGAACTAAATATACCAAGTCTATGAATATGCAGTTTACAGATGAAAATGGCGAAAGCAAATATCCTGTAATGGGATGTTATGGGATAGGTGTTGGACGTCTTGCAGCTTCTGTATGTGAAGCATATCATGACGAGTATGGTCCAATCTGGCCTATTTCAATAGCACCGTGGGAAGTACAGGTCTGCTGTCTGCGTGTTGATGATGAGAAGACAAGGAATGTGGCAGATAGCTTGTATAAAGAACTTTTAAAAGCAGGAGTGGAGACAATATATGATGACCGGGATGTTCGTGCTGGTGTAATGTTTTCAGATGCAGATTTAATCGGAGCACCAATACGGGCAGTAGTCAGTCCACGCAATTTAAATGAGGGTTGTATTGAGATTACAACAAGGGATAAGTCAGTAAAAGAAATGGTGCAGGCAGATAAAGCATTTGAATATATAAAAAATCTTAAGGACAAGCTGTTTGCTGATATTGAAAAGCATGTAGAAGAGTATGAATAGTTACTATTTATCGGTTGTGAGGCATACTGTTTTACATGATATTATATTTAAGCTTTTAGCAAAATTTTAAGCTTTTTTAACTTTAATATATAATTATTTGAGAAAATTGCCGATATATATATTGTGTAGGAGTTTTTATCAAATAGGAAATTCTTGTTATTTTGATAAAAAATGCTCCACGATGATGCGTACTCGCAAAAAGATGAATATGCTGCTTATGCTTAAAGTAAATTGTAAATGGGGCTGAGTAATGAAAGATTCATACAATACAATAAAAAGCAATGATATTGATACAGAAAAAACATATGTAAAGGTAGAGCCAACATATCCTCATGTGCTTTTGAGACATTTAAGTAATTTTGTAAATGGTCAAAAGAATATGTTAAAAGATAAAGATACATTTATTGAAAAGTTTTCTGATGCATTTGATGATAATTATAATGATATAGTGCTTATTAAGCTTGCATATGATAAAAATATAATAAAAGGGTTCTTTGAGTGTGATAAAAAAGAAGGCTGGCGAAAGAGGACAATTGTAGAAAAGTCTTTAAAAGTTCTTGTAGGTTCTGTGGAAGAGAAATATGCTGTAATGCTTATAGAAAGTTTGATGTTTGTTTTTAACTGGAATTTTCAGATGGAAATAGAACGCAGATGGGACAGCAAAGAAGAGGACAGAGCACTTTTTCATGAAAAGATGGCGCTTCAGAAGAATAACCAGATGGATATAATGAAGCATATTATAGTCAGGGAAAACAGCCGAAAGCTTTTAGACAGGGATATATTTTTTGGAAGTGATGAAGATGATTATAACACAAAAAGAAATTCAACAAGAAAGCAGGCACAGGAAGCATACAATATCTTAAATGATATAGATGATTTAGATTATAACAAAAGCAGTCAGGGAAAAAGAAGAAAATCAGGTGATACAGGAGCTGAAAGCAGAAGAGAATCTGCAGACGATAGTTTAGGCGGCATAAATGAGACGGGTAAAGGTGCAAGTCAGGAAGTTGAATTACTGGAGCAATTTGATATAAGTAATGAAAAGCCTGAGAATGCAAAATTTTATAACATGATGAGCTTAAAGAACAGACGTATGCTAAAAAAAGCGTTTTCAGGAAATTCCAGCAGCCAGTGTGAGCTTGGAGACTATTATTCTGAAAAGGATAGCAAACATCTTGACTATAAAGAGGCAGTAAAGTGGTATTCATTGTCTGCAAATAAAGGATATGAAAGAGCATTTTTTGAACTTGGAAGGCTGTATGATATGAATCCTTCTGAAATAGAACATGGGAAGGAGCATGCATTTAAGATATATACTAAGATGGCTGAAGAAGGGCTCGCAACTGCACAGTGTGTGCTTGGTATGAAATACTGGCTTGGAGATGGTGTAGACATTGATGTAAAAAAGGCAGTACAGTGGCTTTCTAAGGCAGCAGACCAAAAACATGATGCTGCAATAAGAAATTTGGCTGATTTGTATGCGTCAATAAATGATTCTGAAAATGCACAAAAATGGTATAAGATAGGAGCAGCAACTGGTGATGACTACTGTAGGCATAAACTAAGATAAATTTGTAAAAGGATATATATTTCTATATTTATTAGGAATATTATATAAAATTCATATGAAGCTTATGGTTAAGTTCTATGTTTAAGCAATAAAAAGAAAGGTGGGGAGAAAATTATTAAGAAAAAATATATATACAATATATGTAAAATGTGCTATAATAAATTGACATCATTGGATAATAGGCTTAGATGTGTCTACTATTCAGAGGGAGCAGTTATAACTAAAGTAATGCATGGATGTGACTAATAAGCTAAAAATATTATTTGACAATGGAAGGCAATAATACTTGCGACAAGGAGGTTAAAAAGAGCTATGATTATTAAACACAATATGCAAAGCGCAAACACCATGAGAAATTTAAAAAACGTGGATGTGCAGATGGGCAGACATTCAGAAAAACTGAATTCTGGTTATAAGATAAATCGTGCTGCGGATAATACTGCAGGATTAGCAATATCAGAAGAAATGCGTACTCAGGTAAGAGGACTTAACCGCGGTTCATTAAATGCACAGGATGCTATATCTTATACACGTACAGTAGATGGAGCATTACAGGAAATTGACAATGTTCTTCACAGATGCAGGGAGTTGTGTATTCAGGCGGCTAATGACACTAATAATGATGATGATAGAAAAACAATACAAAATGAAATTGATCAACTTACTGATGAGTTAGACACAATGGCAAGGAATGCAGAGTTTAATACACGCAAGTTATTTGATATTAAAAATGCTGAAGTAGCAGATGACAAATCTAATTTGATTAATCCAGAAGATTTAACTGATAAGGCTACAATATCAGAAGATGAGGTTTTATGGATGCAGGTAGGAGCTAATACAGATGATGGCGTGGTTATTTCAAAGTTTTGTCTTTCAGCAAATGATTTGGGATTGGCAGACATAGATGTAGCTACAAGCGCAAAGGCAACAAAGGCTATAGATTATTACGCTAACGCCCTTAACATTGTATCTGACATCAGGTCATACTATGGTGCTATGGAGAATAGATTTGGACATTCTGAATCTACTGCAGATAATACATCTGAGAATCTTCAGACTTCTGAGTCAAAGATGCGTGATACAAACTATGCAACTACAATGGTAGCATACTCTGCCAGCAATATATTGCATCAGGCAGGTCAAGCTATGCTGGCACAAAATAATGAGTCTACACGTGGAGTGCTTACACTGCTTCAATAGGAAAATAATATTACAGCTGGAATTTGATGTAACTGTTCAGAATCCTTAAAGCTTAAGATTGAAAATAGTCTGTGGTTTGGGGTTCTGAACAGTTACATTTTTTATATTCAGAAATACTTGGAACTTGTGCTAAAATATGATAAAATATTATAAGGACTAACATAAACATTTTGCTTATATGGAGGATAGTAATGAATAAAGTTGATGATATGATTGCATGGTATCGATTTGATGATGCTGATAATGTGGGAAAGGACAGTTCAGGCAATGGGCGTGATGCTGCTGCATGTGGTAAAAGGGAGCCTGTAATCAGAACTGTTGATGAGCGTGAAGCACTCTATATAAATGGTGCGGGTGAATATGGTGCTTCTTATATGAAGCTTCCTGACAATCTGTTTAAGGAGGTCAGTGATGAGGATGGTGTATCGGTAGCTTTCTGGATGAACTTAAGCATTGGTGAGAATGTATGGGAGCGTATTTTTGATTTTGGCAGGTCTAATATGGGACCTTATTTCTTTCTTACAAGATTTCTGCATGCAAGCTGTTTTTCAGGAGAAGACCTTATTGCTGATGCGGGCAGGAGTTTTCCGGAGAATACATGGATTCATGTAGCTATTGTTGTGCATGGCACAAAAAACGGCTCACAAAGCAGTGCAGGACCTGTTCTTTATGTAGATGGAGAAATTGCTGATGATGGATTGATAAGCCAGACATCCAGCGGAAGGTATAAACATTTAAGGGAGTGGTTTGACGGTCTTAAAGAAGATGGCAATTATGTCAATAACTATATTGGGCATTCACAGTTTATAGCAGATCCTGATATAAATGCTGCATTTTCTGATTTTCGTATTTATAAAAAAGCGTTGTCTGAAACAGAGGTAGTTGATATTGTATGTGAAACTATTTCTCAAAGAGACATATTAGACATGGTATTTGAAAAATACCTTACACCTCCGGATTCTATTGTTACAGAGGATATTATACTTCCAAAAAGTTATATGGGTGGAAGGGTGAAAGTAAACTGGACATCTGAAAGAGAGGATATATTATCTTCTGACGGAAAACTTGGCAGCTTTACAAAACCTGCGTATATTAAGTTTACGGCAGAACTTACAATAGGTTCTGAAAGTATAGTTGAAGATCATTATATAAATGTAATACCTAAGATTACAGTCCCTTATAAAATGACAATTCATGCAGACAAGGAAACTATTGATATCAGTGATACACTTTATGGTCTTTTTTATGAAGATATTAATAATGCAGCTGATGGCGGATTATATGCAGAACTGGTAAATAATCGTTCATTTGAGGCGTTTACATATAATACATATGATTCTATGTCAGGTGAAAACGGAAAGTCTACAGGACGTAATCATACACCACTTAAATTATGGTTCGGAACACTTGATAAAGTTACACCAAAGTGTACTGGAGGAATTAATGAATTTCTAAAAATTACAAAGCCTGATACTAATGAGTATTATGTATCTGTAAAAGATGGTGCGTGTCTTTATAACCGAGGTTTCTGTGATGAAGGTGAAATGCTTTCAATGTTCATTAAGGAAGGCGTAAGATATGATTTTACCATATGGGCAAGAAGTGATACAGATAGTGATGCTGTCATCACGGCACAGCTTGTTGATGCTAAAGATATCGGCTTAAGCAGTAAGACATCTGTTAATGTTTCTGGCGGCTGGCGTAAGTATGGTGTTAAAGAAAAGTGTGTGCTTACTGCTGCATATACAGGGTATGCACAGCTTAAACTTGAGTTTAAGGGTGATGTATCTATAGATATGGTATCACTTATGCCGGAAGATGTATGGGGTGCAAAGGTTGAGAAGACTTCTGAAACAGCACATGATAATTATTGGTGTAATCCAAATTACAGGCTGCGCCGCGATCTTGTGGAAGCAATGTATGATTTACATCCGAAATTTCTGCGTTTTCCTGGCGGTTGTATATCTGAAGGCTCATATATTTGGGACAATGTATATGACTGGAAGGATTCTGTAGATGATGTTGAATACAGACGTGAAAATTACAATGTATGGGGATATATGATGACTATGGGGCTTGGATACATGGAATATTTCCAGCTTGCCGAGGATTTAGGTGCGTCCCCGCTTCCGGTTATGGCTTGTGGTGTACTATGTCAGGCTCGTTCTGATTATGCTAATCCTGCAGGTGGCGAACTTCAGAAAAAATATATTGACAATTTTATAGATCTTATAGATTTTGCAATAAGTACGGATTTTGCCAACAATAAATGGGCAGCTCTTAGAAAGAATATGGGACATGAAAAGCCATTTGATTTACATTTACTTGGTGTAGGTAATGAAAACTGGGGAGAAGAGTTTTTTGCAAGTTTTCAAGACTTTAAATATGCAATTGACAGACATATGAGAAAGTATTATCCAGGTTATGATCTTACAATTATTTCTACTGTTGGTGCGCAGGCAGATGATGATGCATATAAGTATGGCTGGAGATTTTTAAGCGGAAATCTTAAGGAAAGTGGTGCAACAGTAACATTTACAGATGGTGAGAAAAGCTTTGACAGAGATGTTAAGTGGTATGAACATGAAGATAATTATATGGAAACTATTGCTGATGAGCATTATTATCGTCCAAATACATATCTGTATGAGAATGTTGACCGTTATAACTATTATTACCGTGCATACAATGAGGATGGCACACTTAACGAGGAAGAGACAAGCAAGGTATTTGTGGGAGAATATGCATCTACTGATAAAAATACACTTGCTGGTGCTGTTGCAGAAGCAGCTGTTATGACAGGTTTTGAGAATAATTCAGATGTGGTACGGCTTTCAGCTACTGCACCACTGTTTAACAAGGTACTATATGATGGTTCATATAGATGGACACCTGATGCAATATGGTTTGACAATGCTTCAGTTTGGCGTACTCCAAATTATTATGTGCAGCAGATGTTTGCAAAATATATAGGAAAGAAAGCTGTGGAGACGACATTTACATTATATGACAGAGGAGAAGAGACAAAGCTTTCTCCACGTGGAGGTATAGAGCTTGCAGTTGATACAGCTGATATGCTTATCAGGGAAGTATGTGTTACATCAAATAAAGATAAATCAGTTCTTTTGAAGCAGGATTTTACAGAAAAGCTTGACAGTAGATGGCAATTTTTTGGTGAGAATGAAGGAACTAATATTGAAGAAGGAAGAGGTCTTATTCTTAAAGCAGGAGCAGGCGGATTAAATGGTATCTATATGCTTAATGATGAATGGTCTGACTACACACTTACAGTTAAGGCTGTGCGCATAGGCGGCAGCGGCGGTATTTATATAGGAACCGGGCTTACAGGTGTTATAGATGAGGAGCATAAAGATGTGCTTGTATATTCTGTATGTATGGATGATGAAGTAACAGGGCTTAGGGTAATTAAGAATGGTGTAGAGGGGTATTGTCTGGGAGATTATTCTTCAAGCGTTACTGCTGGCAATTTGCGTGAGTGTAATTATGAAGCTATAAGTAATGATACAGAATATGAATTTATTGTTAATTACGGCTGTGAGGATGGCAGGCATATACGCTGTGAATATCATGATCTATCAGGATTTAACAGCAAAGTGCTTGAATACAAGCTTGAAGCATACAACAGACAGATATTTTCTTCTGTTACAAAGGATAATGAACATATTTATGCGAAGCTTGTTAATGCACACAATGTACCAAGAAAGCTGGATATTATGCTTGAGGGTTACAGGCAGACTGCATCAGTAAAGATGATTATACTGACTGCAGATGCTTCTCTTGTAAATGTTGATAATGTCAATACAAAGGATTGTGAACGTGTACGCCCTAATGAATATGAACTTGCAGTAAATGAACAGAAAGTTCAGGTATTTCTTCCTGCTAATTCTGTATCTGTACTGGTATTTTAGTGTTATTATTCACGACTATGCCGTTCATAGTAACTAATTAGTCTTATTATGGAGGTTTGCAGTGAACAATATCAGCAGATATATTATAAGGCATGCAGCAGGCAGGTACTGGCTTATTGATATTGAACAGCCTGGAATCCCATATAAAAGACCGATAGTCATTAATTCTGTTGGTGCGTTTATATGGGAGAAGTATAGGGAAGGCCTTAAAGACAGTGAGATTGCTGCACTTATAAGCAGTGAGTGCGGTATCTCACATATGGAAGCACTTAATGATATAAAAGCATTTATGGAGCAGTTGGAGAAACAGGGAATAGAATTTTAACAAAAATGCTTTGACAGCGAGGGTGAAATATGGATGTATTATTAATTGGCGGCGGCGGAAGCTTTATGAGGCTTTTAATAGATAAGCTTGTCAAAGAGGGACATAAGGTATTTCTTTTAACCGAAAATAAAAATAGAGAACATAAGTTTAGAAAGGTATTTGAAACATATAGGTTTTCATATGATAATGTATGTATCAGAGAGGTATTTGAAAGTATTAAACCTGATTTAACTATTTTTACTGGTGCTTATGATTCTAATTTTGTGTGGAGAGACAAAGAGAATACTGCTGTTGCTTTCTCATCAGGGCTTATGAATATTCTTATAGCATATTCTGCGACAGGAAAGGGCAGGTTTATATATCTTTCTTCTGCTGAGGTATTTCAGAAAGCATATGCATATAATGTAGCCGAAGAAGAACCTTATACTGCATACAATGAAAAAGGTCAGGCACTGGCTATAGGCGAAGAAATGTGCATAAATTATCGTAAGATGATTGGTGCAGATATTATGGTATTGAGACTTGATAATATGTATAGTATCCCAGAAGAGAAAATGGAGGCAGATACAATATTTTCAAGAATGTGTATGCAGGCGGTAGAAACAGGTGAAATTATTGCATATGAAAAACACAGAAACAGTGTTCTTTACGTGTCTGATGCAATAGAGTTTATCTATATGGCGGCTGATGCAAAGGAGCATAAATATGACATATATAATATTTCCACTTCAAATCCTGTATATGAACCTAAACTTGCAGGCATAATTCAAAATAGCCTTCCTAAGGATAAAGTCAAGGTGGTAGTTGAAAAAGGAGGCGATAAATCAGGTGTTGTTTTGGCAAATGAACGCTTTGACAGTGAATTTAATATTAGAATAAGAAATACACCTGAAAAAATATTGCCGGATCTTGCGTTATATATTAAGAAGAATATAGAAAAGTTCAGTAATCTTGATGAGGCACCAGTAAGTTTAATGAGCCGGCTTAAAAGTAAGACTAAAGGAATATTTATCGCAGTTGTTCCATTTGTAGAAAACCTTATTTTATTTATTCCATTTTTTATGCTTAATAACAGAGCTGTAGGAAGCAGATATTTTGCAGGAATAGATTTTTATCTGTTGTATGTACTTTTATTTGCGATTGTATATGGACAGCAGCAGGCAATTTTTTCGTCACTAATGGCAGTCGCGGGTTATTGCTTTAGGCAGATGTATAACAGAAGCGGTTTTGATGTACTTCTTGACTACAATACATATATATGGATAGCACAGCTTCTTATACTTGGACTTGTGGTCGGCTATATGCGTGACAGGCTTAGGATGATTAAGGCAGAGGAGGAGCAGGAGATAAGTTATTTGTCAGGGCAGCTTGATGATATATCAGATATTAATGTAAGCAATGTAAAAGTAAAGGAAATTTTATCAGACCAGCTGGTAAACCAGAATGACAGCTTTGGAAAAATATATGAGATTACATCAAGACTTGACAAATATGAGCCGGAGGAAGTTATATTTTATGCTGCCGAGGTTTTGGCAAAACTTATGGGAAGCGATGATGTTGCAATTTATATGGTAGCAAACCGCTCATATGCAAGACTTTTTTCAGCAACCTCTACAAAGGCCAGAAGTCTTGGAAACTCAATTAATTATCAGGAAATGGGTGCAGTATATGAGAGTATGCTGGAGAAAAAGGTATACATAAATAAAAATATGGACGAGAGATATCCGCTTATGGCTGATGCTATTTATTCAGATGATGAGATGCAGCTAATTCTTATGGTATGGGGTATACCATGGGAGAGAATGACTATTGGGCAGGCAAACCTGCTTACTATTATAGGATACCTTATTCAAAATGCGGTACTTAGAGCAACCCGTTATATGTCAGCACTTGAGCAGCAACGTTATATACATGGTACCAGAATACTTGATGAAGATGCATTTACTTCAATTGTAAAGGCTTATCTTAATGCAAGACATAAGAATCTGACAGAATGTACCCTTGTTTCTATTGATGCAGATAATACAAGGATAAGTGATATGAGCAACACATTAAGTACCCTTGTTCGTCAAACTGATTATCTTGGCAAGCTTAAGGATGGTAAGCTTTATGCGCTGTTGTCCAATACCAATTCGGATGATGCAGAATTTGTAAGAAAGAGGTTTATTGAGAGAGGTTTTTTATGTCAGGTTGAGGAGGATGTTGCAGTATGACAATGTCTAAGGGGATTTTCCTTGTTATTCTTATATTAAATACACTTGTATCTGCAGTTTACCTCATGTGGAATATTACTCATGTAAGTATTGAAGATGATAAAAAAGAAGGTAAGGACAATCAGACGGGGTATATTTTAAAAGGTATAGTTATGTTTTTATGCCCTGTAGTAGGTCCTATGTTCTTTTTTGTGGGTTATATAATTTATTTTGTATTTTTTAAAAAGCCTGTAGACCTGGCAGATGTAATATTTTCAAAAGAGCGCGTAAAAGTACATAAAAGAGCAGATACAGAGCGTGAGGGGAATCTTGCACCAATAGAGGAGGCACTTGCAATAAGCGATAAAGATACTATGAGGACTCTTATGATGAATGTTGTAAGAGGTGATATTAAAAATTCGCTTGCATCAATTGAGCTTGCACTTAACAGTGAGGATACAGAGACTTCACATTACGCTGCGTCAATATTAAGAGATGAGCTTAATAATTTCAGACAGAGGTCACAGGAACTTTACAATAAGATACAGATTGATAATGAGCTTTCTGTAAATTATGCATGTATTATTATTGAATATATGAATGAAGTGCTTGTTCAGGATGTATTTCATGGTTTAGAGCAGATAGATTTTGTGAAGATGATGGAAGATGCAGAGGAATACCTATATATACATGACAAAGAAAAACTTACTGCTGAATATATTGAATGGATTTGTACACTCCTTTTAAATATAAAAGAGTTTGGTGAAATGGAGAAATGGTGTGAACGCAGCAAGTATTTATATCCAGAAGAACTTTCCTCTTTTACCTGCCGTCTTAAGTTATATTTTACTATTGAAAATAAAGAAAAGTTTTTTGAAGTTTTAAATGAGCTTAAACGTTCAGACATAGTTATTGATAAGGAAACATTAGAGCTTATAAGAATATTTAGTTAAAAGTGTGTACATTTTAGTGCCAGACATAATGAATAACAATATGCAGAAAAGGAGGCGGTATGAAATGTCAATGCAGATACTTACAATAGTTCAGTTTGTAGCGATACTTTGTATATATACATTTCTTGTAGTGATATTTCCTGCTGCCATTTTCTGTCATAAATTTGAGGGAAAGCCTTTATCTGTGAGATTTATGGCTTATGTTACTATTGGAAATTTTTATATTATGAATCTTGTATTCATATTGGAGTTAATGCACATATCATGTATATATACACTTATAGCAGGGACTGTTATACCTGCTGCAATTGCTATAGTGAGGATATATGGATTAAAGCCAAAGGAAGCTTGTATTTATTCATTAAAAATGCTGACAAATTGTATGAGAGGAACTGTCGGCATAAAATTTATTGCTGCAAATCTTGTATCATATTTAAAGAAAATAATATGTCCACCATCTAAAAGATTGATATTTCGGATTTTTCATTCATTTACAGACTGTTTGTGTACAGTTTTCATTATAGTTGTAGTATTTTATAGTTATGGCATAAATATGACTGTAAATTATGGTTACTGTGCATCTGATTTGATTGTACATAATTATTGGATAAATGAATTGGGGAATAATAACATATTTGTAGCAGGAGTATATCCATTTGGATTTCATTGTGTAATTTATTATATGCATGAAGTGTTTGGTATTGATACATATGTAATTTTAAGACTGTTTTGCGTCGTTCAGACGTTATTTATACATCTTGTACTGTTATCATTTCTGCGTGCATGTTGTAAGTCAAGATATTTACCTTATATAACAGTTGCATTATTTGCTACATTTCCATTAATTCGCAGAGCAACATATGAACGTTACCTAAGTTCACTTCCACAAGAGTTTGGAATAATATTTATACTTCCTTCGATATATTTTATTTTTGCATTTTTTAAGGTAAGGAAAAAGGAATTGTTAGAAGAAAATCTACAGGAGGGCAAAAGAAAGACAAAAAGGAGCATCTTTGCAAAACAAAAAAATAAAGGAATCGAAAATATTAAAACAAAAAGCAAGGCAGAAGAAAATGGAAAAGGAAATAAATGGAAAATAAGTAAAAGAAAAGAAGATAATAAAAGGAAAAATAAGGAAAATAAAATTTGTGAAATTAAAGATTTGGAATTAGAGAAAGAATCAAAAAATAGTAAAACAATTGAAAATATATATAGCACAGAAGAT
>CAMWXG010000004.1 GCA_947178155.1 uncultured Lachnoclostridium sp. | reverse complement strand
CTATTTTAAAATTAAATAATGTTCCGACTTTTGAGATTTTGTATGGAATTTATGTAGAACTTTTTATAATTATATCTGCAGTAATTTATGATTATTACAAATATTATGTAAAGTGTAAGAATTTAAAATATGTATATAATAATATTAATATATCAGCGGAAGATATGCCATATCCTCTTGACAGTGTTGAGGAAGAGTATCAATTAATGATTAGGAGACTTTTATCGATTTATAATAGTGTTAAAGATGAGAAATATAATAAATACAAAGATATGGAAGAATACTATGCAACTTGGGTACATCAGATTAAAACTCCGATTGCTGCAATGAAGCTTTTGCTTCAAGAAAAGAGTGGTGATATTGATATGTCAGATGAATATGCGCAATTATTTAGCATAGAACAGTATGTTGAAATGGCACTTTCATATATGAGATTTAATTCAGAAGATACTGATTTTGTAATAAAGAAAGTTGATGTACATAAAATTGTTAAAGATGTTGTACATAAATATGCGCGTCTATTTATAGGAAAGAAGCTTAAACTTAATTTTGATAAATTCAGCATGATTGTAATTTCGGATGAAAAATGGCTTCAATTTGCGATTGAGCAGATTTTGTCCAATGCTATAAAATATACACGAACAGGAGGAATTTCAATATATTCTGAAAATTATGCAGATAGTGATTTGTCATCTATTGATAATGGTGAACTGAATAAGCAGGTTCTGGTAATAGAGGATACAGGTATAGGAATAAATAGCGCAGATCTTCCGCGTATTTGCGAAAAAGGATATACAGGATATAATGGACATGATGATAAACTTTCAACAGGTATTGGGCTTTATCTTAGCAGTAGAATATTAAAGAAATTGTCACATAATTTGAAAATTGAATCTGAGCAGGGTAAAGGGACAAAGGTGAAGATAATATTTGTTCAAAAAGTAGATTAATATATAATGTTTTAGGATTAAAATAAAGTTATGAACCATATTTAATTCCCAAACTTACAAAACTGTAAGATTAAATAACGAAATGTAAGCTAAATCTATGGCTTATATTTCGTTATTTTGTTATTCTTTAAATGGTCAATATATTACTGTGAAATTTATTTTGCAGATAATAAAGACACAACTTAAAGATGGAGGTAAATTTAAAATGTCTATTTTACAAGTTAATAATCTTAAAAAGATATATACAACAAGGTTTGGAAGCAATCAGGTGCAGGCTCTCGTAAATATTAATTTCAATGTTGAAGAAGGTGAGTATGTGGCTATAATGGGTGAGTCTGGTTCTGGCAAGACTACACTTCTTAATATTCTTGCAGCACTTGATAAGCCTACAAGTGGCTCTGTACTTTTACAGGGAAAGGATATAGTAGGTATAAATGATAAAGAAATATCGGTGTTTAGAAGAGAAAACTTAGGTTTTGTATTTCAGGATTTTAATCTCCTTGATAATTTTTCACTTAAGGATAATATTTTTCTACCACTTGTACTTCAAAATCTGCCACATAATAAAATGGAACAAAGACTTAAGCCGATAGTTGCAAAGCTTGGGATTTCGGAGATTTTAAATAAATATCCATATGAGGTCTCAGGAGGGCAGAAGCAGCGTGCGGCGGTGGCAAGGGCACTTATAACAGGACCGAAGCTGATACTTGCTGATGAACCAACAGGCGCACTTGATTCTAAAGCGGCTGACAGTCTGCTTAGACTTTTTGGAAGCATTAATGATGACGGTCAGACAATTCTTATGGTAACGCACAGTATTAAGGCGGCAAGCAATGCTAAAAGGGTTCTTTTTATAAAGGACGGTGAGGTATTTCATCAGATTTACAGTGGAGATGCAGGTAAAGATGAAATGTATACAAAAATATCAGATACATTAGCGATGTTACAGGCAGGTGGTGAAAATAATGAATAAATTATATATTAAACTTATGTCTACAAATATAAAGAATGGAAAGCAGTTTTATGTACCATTTATTCTTTCAGGTGCAATAACAGTTATGCTTTTTTACAATATGATGGCTATATTTTACAATGATGGTTTGTCGCATATGTCTGGTGGAAATGATGTAAAAATGATTTTTGGATTTGGCAATAATGTTATTATTATATTTAGTTTTATTTTCATATTTTATACAAATAGTTTTATAATGAAACGCAGGAAGAGAGATATAGGAATATACAATATTCTTGGTATGGAAAAGAAACATATTGCAGGTGAGCTTTTTGTTGAAACGGTAGTAATTGCAGTTCTTGCGATTGCAGGCGGACTTAGTGCAGGAATAGTGTTTAATAAGTTTTTTATGATGCTTTTATATAAAATATTAGCATTTGATTCAAGTATAAAATTTATGATATCAGGTCATGCAGTATATAAGACAGTAGTAATATTTGCTATAATATATTCTGTAACTATGATTTATAATATAATGCAAGTCCGTTTGTCAAAGCCTGTTGAACTTTTATCAGGAAGCAATACAGGAGAGAAAGAACCAAAGACTAAGATTATTATGACTATACTTGGTTTAATATGTATTGCAGTTGGGTATTTTATAGCAATTACAACTGAAAATCCTATTAGTGCTCTTAGCCTTTTCTTTGTTGCAGTAGTGCTTGTAATTTTAGGAACATACTTTCTATTTATGGCAGGAAGCATAGCATTTTTAAAACTTCTTAGAAACAATAAAAATTATTATTATAAGAAAAATCATTTTGTGGCAGTATCAGGAATGCTGTATCGTATGAAACAGAATTCAGTGGGACTTTCAAATATATGTATACTTTCAACTATGGTACTTGTAATGGTATCAACTACAGTTAGTATGTTTATAGGTGAAGATGATATATTAAAAACAAGATTTGAATCTGAAATAAATATATCTGCTTATTCAACCGAAATTACAGATAGCAGTATGTTGGATGAGACTGTAGAAAATGCAATAAAAGACAGCAAAAGAGAAATTACGGATAAAAACAGTAAATTAAAGCTTTCCTTACAAGGCATACTTGAGGGGGATGTATTTTCAACAGGTGATGAAATTAAAGGTGTAAATCCTAATGCAATAATTAATTATATGGATATTTATTCTGTGGATATCATAACAAGGGATTATGCTAAAAAGTCACTTAATATGGATATTCCGGGAATTTCAGAAGGCGAAATTGTGATTTGTGGAGAGCCTGATTATGAATATGAGAAATTTACACTTTGTGGTAAAGAATATATTGTAAAGGATAAGATGCCATTTCCGGATGATTATGATAGTATGATGGTAAATATGTTAAAAGGTTGGTATTACATTATTGTAGACAGCATGACCGAATTTAAAAGTATATATGAAGAGCAGAACAGACTTGCAGGTGGTAATGGTGCGCAGATTTGCTATGATTTGAGTATTGATATAGATGGAACACGCGAGCAGAAAAAAGCCTGTGGGCAAGTAGTTGATAACGCTGTAAAAAACTATAGTAAGCAAGAGGGTTCTGGTTATAAAAGAATTATAGGTTTTTATAGGGAAAATGAAAGACAGGATTTTTATGGAATATATGGAGGTTTATTTTTTCTGGGAGTGTTTTTAGGTTCAATGTTTCTTATGATAACAGTTCTTATAATTTTTTATAAACAGATATCAGAAGGATATGAAGATAAGCATAGATTTGAGATAATGGAAAAGGTGGGTATGAGCAAGCAGGAAATTAAAGTTAGTATACGTTCACAGATAAGAACAGTATTTTTATTACCAATAATAGCAGCTTCAATACATGTTGCAGTAGCATTTCCAATGATTAGAAGAATGTTGTTAATGCTTAATATGACTAATACAAATTTGTATATTAAATGCACAGTAGCATCAATACTTATATTTATAGCAATATATGTAATAGTATTTATATTAACATCAAGGACTTACTATAAAGTAGTAGGCAGTAAATAGCAGTAATTTATAAAAGTTTTGACATTGCAGCCATATAGTGTTATTATATATCAAAAATTTAAATACAAATTTAAAAGAAAACAAAGAATGAGGTATATTATGGTTACAAAACTGGTATATCCGGATAAACCGCCGGAAGAGGTATTAAAGTCAAAGCTGAAAAAAGGGATTGAGCAGCCTGATATGGACACGGGACTTTGGTTTATACATGATCCTGCTGCATATTATGATGCAGAAACAGGCTGCTATTACATATATTGTACAAGGGCAGGGTGTTACAGCTCTAAAGATTTGGTCAATTGGAAACAGGTTGGAAAAGTTGTAGCAGCTCCTCCCAAAGAGGCCAGTGAATGGACTGGCAGCACTGACATATGGGCTCCTGATATAGTAAAAGTTGGTGATGAGTATAGACTTTACTGTTCTAATTCAAAGTGGGGAGTACGGCAGTCATGCATTTTTGTTGCTGTTGCTGACAATGCAGAAGGTCCTTTTATACCAAGGGGATGTGTGCTTAAGACTACAGAGGAAATGCCTGTAAATGCTATAGATGCTAATATCATTACAGATGTAAAGACTGGTGATATGTATATGCTTTACGGCTCATTCTGGGGAGGATGCTACATGCTTCTGCTTGATAAATCAACGGGGCTTGCTGCAGAAGGAGGAATAGGAACAAGAGTGGCACACCGTCCAAAATGGATGAGTGCTGCTATAGAAGGTCCATATATGATTTATAATCCTGATACAGAATATTACTATCTATTTGTATCATATGGCTCATTAAAGTCTGATTATAATATACGTGTTGGAAGAAGCAAGAATATAAAAGGACCTTTTGTTGATTTTAATGGAAAAGATTTAACAGATATATCAGATTCAGATAATTCAGTTGGATTGCTTTTGAACTGCGGATATCGTTGGAATGATGGAAAGGCATATATGGGACCAGGGCATAACTCTGTGCTACATGCTGCAGATGGTTCATGGTATATGGTATATCATATCAGGGAACATAATTTTACAAAAATGCCAGAGCCATCTAAACTGCAGATACGCAAGATGTACTGGATGGAAAATGGCTGGCCTGTGCTTTCGGCAGAGCCATATGCAGGAGAGCAGGAGCAGATGATACCAAAGGAAATGCTTGCGGGGTTTTATGAGAGGATTAATCTTGTACCAATGCTTCCACAGGGAATCACTTGTTCTACACCTATGAAGCTTCGGGCAGATGGGTATTATGAAAATTGCTCAATACAAGGTTCATGGGATTATGCCAATAATACGATTACTATAAAGTATGGTACACATAATGAAACAGGTCATTTTTATGTTGTATGGGATTCAGAGAGAAATAAGCCGACAATAGCTTTTTCTGGAATGACGGAAAGTGGAATTGAGTTCTGGGCAAAAAAAATAGATGATTAATAAGATGATTTTTTTACAAATTTTGAAATAAGGTAAATTTTTCTTTATTTTTATTGTACAAGCGCAAATTTATACAAAATAAGCAATTTCTGTTGATAAATACAATATTTTAAGTTTGAATAATAATTCTTCATTTACAGATACTAACAACACAAAAAGCAATATTAAAAAATGTTATGTATTTATAAAAAATAGAGAAATATGGAGGGAAGAAACTTGAAAGCAACGGGAATTGTCAGAAGAATAGATGATTTAGGTCGAGTAGTAATACCTAAAGAAATAAGAAGGACATTAAGGATACGAGAAGGCGACCCGCTTGAAATATACACAGACAGAGAAGGTCAGATAGTTCTTAAGAAGTATTCAATAATGAATGACCTTGGAGAATTTGCGGGACGTTATGCAGAAGCATTGTCACAGACTACAGGCCATATAGTTGCTATAGCTGACAGAGATATGGTTATAGCAGCATCAGGTGGGGGCAAAAAAGAACTTTTGCAAAAGCCTGTCAGCAAAGAGCTTGAGAAAGTAATAGATGAGCGTCAGAGTGTACTTGCATCAGGCGGCGAAAAGGATTATAAAATAATTGCCAATGAACAGGAGCATTTTACTTTTGAAGCAATAAGCCCTATAATATGTGAGGGTGATGCAATAGGTGCAGTAGTCCTTTTGTCAAAAGAGGGAAAAGCCCGCTTTGGTGAAACAGAGAAAAAACTAACAGCAACAGCTGCGAACTTTTTGGGTAAGCAGATGGAGCAGTAAAAGCTTAGAGAAATAATTTTATTGACAAAAATGCATGTTAAGTTTAAAATATGATAGAATATAAAGGTAAAGACTGTGAAAAGAAGAGTATGTAACTATCAGACATTACAGAGAGCCTCATATGCTGAGAAGAGGTATGCATGATGTTACAGAAGATGGTCTTGGAGTTTCGTACCGACATGATATATAAGTATCATTAGGCTGCGACAGGTACGCCTGTTATAGCGTCAGACTGTGTATGCAGTTGCAGAGGTCTGTGTCGCGAGATGCAGATAAATTAAAGTGGTAACGCGGGATTTTCGCCTTTAAGATATTTTCTTAAAGGCGTTTTTTTCTCTATTTAATTCAGAAAGGATATATAATTATGGAAGATAAGAAAACATATTATTTAACAACAGCTATTGCTTATACATCAGGAAAGCCTCATATTGGCAACACATATGAAGCTGTATTGGCGGACAGTATTGTCAGGTTTAAAAGGCAGCAGGGATATGATGTACGTTTTCAGACTGGTACTGATGAGCATGGACAGAAGATTGAAATTAAGTCAGAGGAAGCAGGGGTTACTCCAAAGCAGTTTGTTGATGATGTGTCAGGAAAAATTAAAAGTATATGGGATTTAATGAATACATCTTATGATAAATTTATACGTACAACCGATGATTACCATGAAAAGCAGGTACAGAAAATTTTCAAAAAATTGTATGAGCAGGGTGACATATATAAAGGTTATTATGAGGGAATGTATTGTACACCATGTGAATCATTTTTCACATCATCACAGCTTGTAGATGGAAAGTGTCCTGATTGTGGGCGTGAATGTCAGCCTGCTAAAGAGGAGGCATATTTTCTTAAGTTAAGCAAGTATACAGACAGGCTTATAGAGCACATCAATACACATCCCGAATTTATTCAGCCAGAATCGCGTAAAAATGAAATGATGAACAATTTTCTTTTGCCGGGACTTCAAGATTTGTGTGTATCACGTACCTCATTTAAATGGGGTATCCCTGTAGACTTTGATGAAGGGCATGTTGTATATGTATGGATTGATGCTTTAAGTAACTATATAACAGGTCTTGGCTTTGATGTAGATGGAAATAATGCACTTGAAAGTGGTACAGATTTATTTGAAAAATTCTGGCCTGCTGATCTCCATTTAATTGGCAAAGATATTTTGCGCTTCCACACAATTTATTGGCCGATTATGCTTATGGCGCTTAATCTGCCACTCCCAAAACAGGTATTCGGACATCCGTGGCTTCTTCAAGGAGAAGGTAAGATGAGCAAATCAAAGGGAAATGTTATTTATGCAGATGACCTTGTAGAGGTGTTTGGAGTTGATGCAGTAAGATATTTTGTACTTCATGAAATGCCTTTTGAAAATGATGGTATAATAACATGGGAGCTTATGGTTGAAAGAATGAATTCAGAGCTTGCTAATACGCTTGGTAATCTTGTGAATCGAACAATATCTATGACAAACAAATATCTTGACGGAATTGCAGAAGATAAAGGTATTGCTGAACCTGTTGATGAAGAATTAAAATCACTTGTATTAAGTGTACCTCAAAAGGTAATTGATAAGATGTCTTATCTTCATGTGTCAGATGCAATTACAGAAGTATTTACAATATTTAAAAGATGCAATAAATATATAGATGAAACTGAACCATGGGTGCTTGGAAAGCAAGAGGATAAGAAGGACAGATTATCAACAGTATTATATAATCTGATAGAAAGTATAACTATTGGTGCAAGTCTTCTTGAAGCGTTCATGCCTGAAACTACAGAAAAGATTTTGGCTCAGCTTAATACAGAAAAGAGAGCATTGGACAATATGACAAGCTTTGGAGGATATGTTTCAGGAACAAAAGTTACAGATAAGCCTGAAATTTTATTTATGAGACTTGATGTTAAGGAAATACTTGCCAAAGCAGATGAAATTAGCACCGCACAAGCAGAAGCTGCAGAATGCAATAAAGAAGAAAATATAATTGATATTGATGAAAAACCGCAGATTACTTTTGAAGACTTTGAAAAACTGCAGTTTCAAGTTGGTGAAATCATAGCCTGCGAAGAAGTTAAAAAGTCTAAGAAGCTATTGTGTTCACAGGTAAAAATAGGCAGCACAACAAAACAGATAGTATCAGGAATAAAGCAGTATTATTCTGCAGAAGAAATGGTAGGCAAAAAAGTAATGGTACTTGTAAATTTAAAACCTGCAAAACTTGCTGGAGTATTGTCAGAGGGGATGCTTCTTTGCGCAGAAGATGCAGATGGGAATCTTGCACTTGTAGCTCCAGAAAAAGATATGCCTGCTGGAGCAGAGATATGTTAGTACATGTTTGAAAATTTATTCTCACGGTTTGCACTTCCCGCTTTGCGCTATATTTTAGTTTAATAGGTAAAAATCGCTAAAGCAATCATCTGTTTATGACGATAATATTATATAATTATCTAAGTACATAAAGTGTAGTTTTTATTGATATGTATTTAGGTGCAATATACGTTACATTTAAGACGAACTTAGTAAAGTATGTTGCTGTAACCAAATTATATTATAATTGTTGGCTATAGTAGGGGACTGTCAATAGACTGATTAAATAAGTAAATTATTTAATTGTTGACAGTTCCTAATCATAAGAAAGAAAAGGGAGTTGCTTATGAGAGGATATTTAACCACGGATGGTAATTACAATGGCCACACTGCAAGGGCAGCATCCTCAGATGCTGCAAGATATACCAAGACGAATGGAGCAGGACGTGGCAATAAGACACAAAAGGCAGGCATATATGGCACTGTTAATGTTAGTGCTGCCGGTTCACGTGCACAGTTTTCAGAAGAGGCATATAGTTTGCCAAAGAGGTTTGACAGGCTTGCATATATTGTTTCCCAAGATGACGTAAGCAGTTGGATGAATCAGGAGCAAAATGCTGCTGGAGAGCAGTCTGAACAGTATCTTGGAAAAGAGAACAGCAGGAATTATTATAGCACTGCAGGAGAAAGGCAGATGTCTCAGACTGCTAAAAATGACAAAAAAGCTGCAGACGATGAAGCAGCACTTATTGTTGCAGAAGAAGAGAAAAAGAAAGAAGAGAAAGAAGCAAAAGAAGCTGGAAAAAAAGGGTTTGGTATTTGGGGTATAGACTCTGAACAGATGGATAGCATCCTTGAAAGTATGAGGAAAGCAAGAGAGAAATACAATAAAAATAAAAAGGATGCTGTAAAGAAGAACCTGAATTATGAGCACCAGAGGATATCAGGTACGATTTCAAGAGCAAAGAATCTTACACAAGCTGGAAATGCAGTATTAAAGGCAAAATCAGCATTAGTAAGCATCAGGCGTAAAAATGCAACAGGACAGTATGATACTAATGAAGTGGCAATAGCTACTAATCATGCAAGGAAGATGGTAAGGATTGCAAAGAGAAAACTTTCACATATTAAGCAGGAAGAATTAGAAGATAAAAGGCAGTTAAAGAGTGAGATAGAGAAACGCCGCAATAAGAAAAGGAAGGTTGCACATCGCAGAGAAGAAAATATGAAGCTTATGGCGGCTGATTTGGCATATATTAAACATAAGATTGAAAATATGAAAAATAAATCGTCCGATGCATCAAAAGAAGCTAATGCAAGTGGCGCAAGTATGAGTCCTATGGAAGCTATGCAGGTAGGATATACTGAAAGGCGTGAAAGTATTAAAGAAACTCTTGAGTGGGTATTGGAAGAGAACGGTGAAACAATGACAGGAGCTGGTGCAGCAGTGGCAGGCGGAGTCGTTGGTGCATCATCGGCAGCTGATATTATTAGCAGTGGAGGAGCAGCAGCACCTATGCCAAGCAGTACATTTTCCATGAAAGTATAATGTTACTTGTTTTTATTGTAGATTTGGTAGTCTGCATTGGAAATTTGTATAATACAAAATATTTAGTAAATAATATAAATAGTATATAGATTATAATAATCTATAATTAAAAGAAAGTGCTTGTTATAAAACATAGCACTTTCTTTTATTCAATTCTGCATCTGCAAAGTATATTTGACTGTGAATTAAAATGATAATTTTGTATTGCGTTTATTGCGGTCAACCGTAAGTTCTCTATTTGCTACCGATATGAACATGCGGCACATTATTTGGTAGATAACTATTCCTATAACTGCGCCGAGAAGAAATATTACGTAGTCATCTATATCGCCTCGGCCAATACCGGTTATTGCTTGAAGAAATTCAAGGACAAATGGTACAAATAAATATATGAATAACTGTATAAGAAAATGAAGCCTGTTAAGATAAACCCTTGCAAAGTATCCAAATGGTATGCCTATAAATATTAGCTCAATAATGTATAATATAATAGGTGTCAGGCTTTCCCCGGTATTTAGTGTTTTTTCTATATATTCTGCTGTTGCCATAAAAGGTACAAAATCGTGTGCGCCGAAAGTGAGAGAACCATATGGTGGTACAATTGGTGTAATAAAATACTGCTTTAGTATAACAAGTATATATATTACAATAAAAAAGATACACATTCTGTTAAAGAACAGATGAAATCCATCAAAGCGCGGACCTCTGTCAAGTAAATCACGAGTACAGCAGTATAAAAATGGTATAAGCCAGTTTAAAAGTACAAGGAATACCATTGAGAAATCATATGATATCCACATATTTGGCTGTATAATATATATAATTATCGCAAATGCAAGCGATGTAATAACCATAAAAGAAGCATGTATAAAGTTGTAATCATAGTTCAGAGATGACTCAAGAAAGAAGTGTGACAATATAAGTGAACATATGATTGAAAAAACAACTGTAACCCAATGCTGTGGTATGAAATAGTATATGCATACTTCCATTATAAAGCATAAAAGGCTTAATAAAATAACAAGACTGCTAATATTAACGGCGCGTTTATTCATGATAAATCTCCATTCTTATATGATAAATCTATTTTGCTGATATTTTCAGGCAGCACACATTTAAGTATAACATAAAATTTATGATATGTGTAAAAAATCTTTTGCTTTTTTCTGTTAATGTGGAAAAAAATAAGTAAAAAACGCTTGACATAATAAGGTATTTTTGGTATATTTAATAAGTCGCATGGAGTTCGGCGGTTTTGGGATCTTAGCTCAGCTGGGAGAGCATCTGCCTTACAAGCAGAGGGTCACAGGTTCGAGCCCTGTAGGTCCCATTGGAGTATATGTTGTATCATATACTTACAATTAAATATGGCGGGATAGCTCAGTTGGCTAGAGCACACGGTTCATACCCGTGGTGTCAAGGGTTCAAATCCCTTTCCCGCTATTGTCACCCGGTAAGTTTTCTTGCCGGGTTTTGTATTATATATTTATATTTTATGAATTACGCAAAATACTTTGCTGATACAATATATTTTGTATCAATTGTCTGATTATAAATGGAGGCTTAAGTTTATGAGAATTGGAATGGGATATGATGTACACAGGCTTGAAGAGGGGCGTAGGCTTATAATTGGAGGTGTTGATATTCCTTATGAAAAGGGCTTGTTAGGACACTCGGATGCAGATGTACTGTTACATGCTATTATGGACGCACTTCTTGGAGCGGCAGCGCTTGGAGATATTGGAAAGCATTTTCCTGATAGTGATAGCAGGTATAAAGACATATCAAGCATAAAGCTTCTTGAGCATATAGGAAGTTTAATTGAAGAGGAGTGCTATATGGTTGAAAATATTGATGCCACAATAATAGCACAAAAACCTAAGATGAGAGATTATATAGATACAATGCGTAAAAATATAGCAGATACACTTAAAATAGATATAAGTCAGATTAATGTAAAAGCGACAACAGAAGAAGGACTTGGATTTACAGGAAGCGGTGAGGGTATATCAGCACAAGCAGTGTGTTTGCTTTCTTCTATGTTTGATTATTCAAGAGATGTAACAAAGCAAACAGACTCAGGCTGCAGTAGGTGCCAGGGCTGTACTCATCAATGATTTTGGCAGAATTATGGTTTGTTCATACTAAAAGCACATGCAAAACTCTCAATAAAGAGCATGCATGTGCTTTTATTTTATGATATGCTGTAGCTGAAAAAGGTGCTTACAATTTTACACCTTTTAACAGTTTAGCAAATGGGCTTTCATCTTTTGAACTGTCTTTTACACTGTATTCATCAGGTATTTCATAACTTTCAGCTTCTTTATCAGGTTCATCTTCCATAAGTGCCTTAATACTTAAAGATATTCTGTCGCCTTCTGTTTGAATAATTTTGGCTTTTACATTATCACCAAGCTTTAGAACTTCTTTAGGTGATTTAATAAATTTATTGGTTATCTGTGATATATGGCATAGTCCAGTCAGTCCTTCACCTATATTAATAAAAGCACCATAAGATTCTATTCGTTCAACAGTTCCATCAACTATAGAATTTATGGCAAGCCTGCCTATTTGCTGCGTTTTTTGTGCAAGAGCACGCTCTTTTTCAATCGTTTTTGCAGATAAAACAAGCTTGTGTTCACGTGCATCAACTGTTATTATAACTGCGTCAACTGTCATGCCGACATAGCTTTGTGTATCTTCAATATACTGCAGTGCAAGTTGCGAAGCAGGGATAAATGCACGTATTCCTTTTACATAGCCAACAACGCCAGAAGGAACGGCTTCAAGCAATTTAACTTGAAAAACTGTTCCGGCTTTATAGTCCTCTTTTAATTCATCCCATATAAGTATATTATTTGCTTCTTTAAGTGAGAGAATAACATTGCCGCTTGCATTTTCTGAATCAATTACCATAGCTTTTACAACATCTCCAATATTTACATCATTTTTAATTGAAAATGTTGGATCATTACTGCATTCTTCAAGAGGAATAATACCTTCTGTGTAGTAATTTAAATCTACAGTAATTTCAGTATCAGATATGCCTATTATTGTTACCTCTATTATATCGCCTTCTTTAAGAACTTTAAATGAACGCTCAATATCATGCTCAAAGTCCTTCATCGTTTTATTATCGTCCATATCTAACCTCTCTATATTTGTATTTTATGGCACACGAAAAAATTTAATTTTACCTGTGTCGCAATATAGATATTTTAGAATATTTTTAATATAAATACAAGAGATATTTTTAGTCACATACATTTATAATTGTACGAATTTTAGGGACTATCTGTGCTGCTACAAATGCTTTTAAAAGGTCTAAAACTATAAATGGCATGAATCCTACTGCAAATGCAGATTTAATACCAACGCCTGACATTGCCATTATCCAGAATGAACCAATAGCATCTATTAATATTACAGAAAATGCTGCGACAATCGTATAATATGTTCTGTTGTATTTTTTTTGGCACAATATTGGTATAAGTGCAGAAGTGATTATAAATGATACATTGTATCCTCCATAAGGGGCCAATATGTATCCTATTCCTGCATTGCCACCTGCAAATACAGGAATACCTGCGATTCCAAGAAGCAGCCAGGCGACCATAATGAGTACAGACTGTTTTATTGGAAATGAAAGTGATATTAAAATTACAACAAAATTAAGTAAGGTAATGTGCAGTCCATTTGGAAGTGGTATGCTTATGTAGGCAGATACACATAAAAGTGCTGTAAACATTGCTGTTATGACAAGTGAACGTGTTGAATAGATACTTGCTGTCTTTTCCATTGTTATTCTCCGTTTCTAATGTTATTTGTTATATAAATTGAGTAAAGTAACTATAATTGTACATACAATGGTTATAATTGTCAACCCTAAATTGAAAAAGGTTTACGATTGGTTGACGAATATTTGATATTGTACTATACTGTCATTATTTAATTGTTTGTAACACCATAGGTGGTATGTTTGGAAGTGTGAAATAGCAATTCTATGTTTGATGTATAGAAATGAGGATTAATATGAAAATGGATTGGTTTAGAAAGTTGATTCTGGATTTTTCTCAAATTGATGGTTTTGCTGGCTGGCTAATTGCAAAAGTGGAATTAGACATGAATAATTTTTTTAGTAAGGATATTACGCCACACGTTGTCAAATTGAGCAGGAATTATGCTGTTATAAATATGTGCAAAAAATGTTTTTTTGGTATTTATACTTTTATGTGTGATATAATTGTGTATTTGGTTAAGCCTTGTGATATAAATAAAATTAAACAAAATAAGCAAATTGCAAAAAATGATATTAGCGAAAAGCTGTTTTTTCGGTCTGCATATACGATAGAGGATATAGAGAATTTTACAAATGATATAGGTGATACAAATTATATTCACAGAACAGATATGCCAATTGTGCCGGGATTTCTTATGCTTGAGCAACTGCTTTCCAGAATGTTTGATAAAGTTAAAGATACTGGAAAGTTTTTAAATAATCGTGGTATGTATATGGAAATTACTTTTTATAATCCATTGTATGCAGGTGAAACTATAGAAATATATAGAGTACATACATATATAGAAAAAGGATTAGATAAAAAATTAAGCAAAGCTTCAAATGAGGATTTAGGCTTATGTAAAGATTTTGACAAAGATTTAAAGGAAAGAAGTTGTATTGAGTTTATATCAGTAAGATATGGTGCAGCTTGTAGCAGCATATATAAAGCGATATGTTTAGGCAGTAGTAAAGCTGTATGTGGAATGAATTAGTATATAAATCATAATGTGTAAAATGGATAAAGGCATTTGAAAGATTAAAACAAAGAGGGTATGTAATGGAAAAAGTATATATTATAGGCGGATTGAGAAGTTACATTGGAGTTGAGAATGGAATGTATAAAAATGTACCGGCAGAACTTCTTGGCGCACAGGTGTTAAAACATACTATAAGAAGGTATTTTAATTGTGATATATGCAGTTCTGATTTAGAAGAGAAAATAGATATGGTTATAGCGGGAAATGCTGTTGGAGCGGGCGGAAATATTACAAGACTTATGATGCTTGAATCTGGTATGTCATACAAAATACCTTCATATACTATTGATTTGCAATGTGGTTCCGGACTTGAAAGCATAGCTGCTGCTGCTTCAATGATAAAGAGTGGTTATGCAGAATGTATTGTAGCGGGAGGTTTTGAAAGCAGTTCTACTGCGCCAAGGAGAGCTTATAATAAAAATCATATAGATTATGAAAAATATGGTGGAGAGAATTCATGGTATAAAGTTTCAAAATTTATGCCAGGCAGACATTTTGAGAATGCTATGTTATATGGGGCAGAAAAGACAGCTATATCTGAAGGGATTACAAGAAAGGAGCTTGATGAATGGGTTCTTAGAAGTCATGAGCTTGCAGTTCTCGCACGAAAAAGTAAAGTATTTGATGATTTAGCTGTGGAGGTGAAAGAAGGATGCAGTGAAGATGAGGGTATACGCGAACGTCTAAATAAGAGGCTGCTTGACAGGCTTCCTTACGTGCTCGAAAATGGAAGTGTATTAACAGCAGCAAATACATGTCTTACTAATGATGGTGCGGCATTTTTGATTTTATGTTCAGAAAGTTATATAAGAAAAAATGGATTAAAGCCTTCTGCTGAATTTATTGATGTGTCAAATGTAGGTGGGATGCCTTCTGAAAGTCCAAGAACAGCAATTTTGGCAATAGAGAAGCTTCTTTTAAAAAATGAGCTGGATTATCATAACATAGCAGTATATGAATGTAATGAGGCATTTGCTGTAATAGATGAACTTTTTGCCAGAAAGTATCCTGATGTTTCTGACAGATACAATATATTTGGAGGTGCACTTGCATATGGACATCCTTACGGAGCATCAGGAGGGATAATTATGCTGCATGCATTAAGGGCCTTAGAATATGTACATACAGCAAATAATAAACCTGAATATGCAATATGCAGTATAGCGGCAGCAGGGGGAATAGGAACATCTGTGTTAATAAGAAGGACAGTGGATTAATGAATTATTTTGATATTATAAGGGTAGCGGATTGTGATAAAATTGCAATTATAGAAGATGGTATTCCTTATACATATGGAGAGCTTAAAGAGCTTGTAATCAGTATGGGAGATAAATTGAAAAGTAAAACGAGTCAAACAGTATACATAATATATGAAGACACTATAATGAAGCAGCTTGTTAAATTTCTTGCATGTAATGCCATAGGAATTATACCTGTGATAGTGCCAGAAGATGCAGCTAAACTTTGTCATTTTGATATAAAGAATATACCAAAGCAGGTGTGTATGGCAGCAATGACATCAGGCAGCAGAGGTATTCCAAAGATATTGTACAGGACATATGAGAGTTGGGCTGACTTTTTTCCTATCCAAAACAAAGTGTTTGGCATGGATAAAGACAGTATACTATTTGCTCAGGGAAGCCTTGCATTTACAGGCAATTTAAATTTATATATGGCTCAATTTTATTTAGGTGGAACTATTGTTGCTGAGAATAAATTTAATCCCAGAAGATGGGCATATATTATAGAGAAAGAAAATGTTAATGCGATTTATATGATTCCAACTAAACTTATGCTTTTATCTCAGGTGGTAAATGGGGTAAATACAAATATAAAATTAATATTATCAGGTTCACAAAGTCTTGGAAAAAGTGATGCACAGGGATTAAAGAAACTTTTTCCAAAAGCAGAAATTATACTTTATTATGGAGCAAGCGAGCTTAATTATGTTACATACATAAAAGACAGTGACATGACAGATGCTAGAAATCTTGTTGGCAAACCATTTCCTAATGTATCAGTATTTATTAAAGAGGGTGAGATTTATGTTGATACAAAATACCATGCAGAGGGAATAACCTGTCCATATTCGCTTTCGGACAGAGGGTATTTGGATAGTGAGGGAAGGCTTTATTTTGAAGGAAGAAGTGATGATATAGTTTTAATACGCGGGCGAAAAGTGTCTTTGGTGCGTATAGAAAATGAGCTTGAAAGTTTTGATGAAATTGAGGAGGCAGCCGTTATTCTTAATGGAGAAAAACTTATTGCATTAGTTACAATTAAAAACGTCTTATATTCGCGGGATAAGAATGCATATTTAGATAATATCAATGAAGATGTAAAAGTAACAAATGATTTAAGAAAAAGTATTTACAACAAGCTTAGAAAAAAGCTTGCACATTTTGAAATGCCATGTAAAATACTGTTTATTGAAAAAATGCCACATAATGATAGTGGCAAGAAGGATAAAAGAAGATTATTAAAAGAAGTAGAGTTTTAGAGAGCGTTTAGAATTACTCTTCAATAAAGATGGAGGAACATAAAGATGGAGTTTGAAAAGTTAATTAGTGAGAGATATTCTCTTAGAAGTATGGATGCAACACGTTATGTTGAGAGGGAGAAACTTGAAAAGATTGCTATGTCAGCAAGGGTAGCACCATCAGCATGCAATCTACAGCGGCACAGACTGAAAATTGTGACAGGAGATGCCGAAATTAAAAAGATGCAAGGATGTACTACATGTCATTTTAATGCACCTGCTGTTATTATTATTTCACTTGATAAAGATACAAAAGATTCTCCTATGGACGAAAATAGTGGTATGAAGTTTGGACTTATTGATATTGGAATTGTAGTAGCACATATGGCGCTGGAAGCAGTAACGCTTGGGCTTGGGACTACTATTGTTGGAATGTTTGATGAAAAAAAGATAAGAGAAGAATTTGACATACCTGACACTCAAATACCAATGCTTATTATGCCGATAGGGTATCCGGATGAAAAGGGAGCACCATGTATTTTACATAAGAGCAGGCTTCCGATAGAAAAGACAACAGAATGGTATAACATCTCTTCAAAGAATTGAATATTAAGTTGTAATACAAGTTAACAGTGCTCTTGTTATAAAGTATTTGCCATTACATGTACAAGACATTTTTGCTTTGTGCCATCTTCACTTACTGTTATAACTGTTGTACCTGCCTTTTTAGCATAGACATTGCCAAGCTGGTCAACAGTTGCAACACTTTTTTTGCTTGAAGTCCATTTTGGCGCATTGCCTGATGATATAGTCATACCTATTGTTTCTGTCTGCCCCACATTTAGAGTTAATTCATAAGTATCAAGATTGATTTCCGGAGATTCAACAACAATTTCGCATATTTTGCTTATGTCTCCTGCTGTTGCAGTAATAAGAGCAGTTCCATGTTTGAGTGCTGTTACTTTACCATCTTCATTTACTATGGCAACACTTTTTTTATTTGATTTCCAGACTGGGCTTATGCCAGATGAGACTGTCGCTGTGAGCTGTACACTTTGACATCTGTATAAACGCGCATATAGTTTGTTTAATTTGATTGTAGATTTTTTAACATTAATTATGCAAGTTGCTTCAGTTGTAAAGGCTTTTACTGTGATTTCACATTTACCGGCTTTTTTAGCTGTTACCTTGCCATATGAATCAACAGAAGCAATTTTATTGTTAGAACTTGAAAATTTTGGATTTCTGCCATCAGAAGAGTATGCATAGAGATAATATTCCTCACCTATATTAAGTTCCTTTTCATAATCAGAGAGAAGGACAATAGGGGCTATTCTGGCGAAAGCCGTTTCTGAAGCCATTGGGTTAATGCATAAAACAACTGCAAGAAATAATGCTAAGATTTTTAATGATATATGATTTTTATTCATAGATAGCTCCCTCCTAATGCTGGAGAAGAGATGTTATACTTTAATGATAATATCATATGTAATAAAATAAGTCAATGTAATAATTTACTTTGTTGGAGTTTTGTGGTAATATAGTGTTGTTGTTTACATTTATTTTGAAAATACTGAAACAATGATATTTACAGTCAATCATGGCTATAATTATAAATTTTATTGAAAATGGAGGAAATATAAAATGGATAAGATTAAAATGACTACTCCGCTGGTAGAGATGGATGGAGATGAGATGACACGTATACTTTGGGAGATGATTAAAGATGAGCTTTTACTTCCATTTATTGATTTAAAAACTGAATATTATGATTTAGGACTGAAATATCGTGATGAAACTGATGACAAGGTAACGATTGATTCAGCGGAAGCTACAAAAAAATATGGGGTGGCAGTAAAATGTGCTACTATTACACCTAATGCTGCACGTGTATCAGAGTATAATTTAAAAGAAATGTGGAAATCGCCAAATGGTACAATAAGGGCAGCACTTGATGGCACAGTTTTCCGCGCACCTATACAGGTAAAGGGGATTGATCCATGTGTAAAGAATTGGGAAAAGCCTATTACGCTTGCAAGACATGCATATGGCGATGTATATAAGAATACAGAGATTAAGGTGCCGGGAGCAGGCAAAGCAGAGCTTGTATTTACAGGTGAGGACGGTACTGAGATTCGCAGGACTATACATGAATTTACAGGAAGTGGTGTTATTCAGGGCATTCATAACACTGATAAGTCAATAGAGAGTTTTGCGAGAGCATGCTTTAACTATGCACTTGATACTAAACAGGATTTATGGTTTGCTACAAAGGATACTATTTCAAAAGTATATGACCATAATTTTAAAGATATATTTGAAGATATATTTGAGAGAGAATATAAGGATAAATTTGAGTCAGCAGGTATAGAATATTTTTATACATTAATTGATGATGCAGTTGCTCGTGTAATGAAGGCAGAAGGCGGTTTTATATGGGCATGCAAGAATTATGATGGAGATGTGATGAGTGACATGGTGTCTTCTGCATGTGGTTCACTTGCTATGATGACTTCTGTTCTTGTGTCACCTGATGGTGTATATGAATATGAAGCAGCGCATGGTACAGTACAAAGGCATTATTATAAGCATCTTGCAGGTGAGGAGACTTCTACAAATTCTGTTGCAACAATATTTGCATGGACAGGCGCTTTGCGTAAGCGCGGTGAGCTTGATGGACTTAAGGAACTTCAGGAATTTGCAGACAAGCTTGAAAAGGCTACGATTGAAACTATTGAATCAGGTAAGATGACAAAAGATTTGGCTAATATTACAAGTCTTAAGGATGTAACTGCGTTAAATAGTGAGGACTTTATTAAAGCAATTCGCGAAAATCTTGAAAAGATGCTTTAATCTCATAAAAAAGGAGATTTGCAGCGCAATTTATATTACTATGAATGGCATAGCTGTAAATAGCAACATGACAAATTTAAGAAGGACAGTGATATTATGGACAATGTATTAAATGAAAATAAAATAGATATACCTTTAAAGGGATTTACACATGGTGGAAAGTTTCATTCAGACGATGTATTTGCTACGGCTTTTCTTAAGATTATTAATCCTAATATAGTGATTGAGCGTGGGTTTGAGGTGCCAGAGGATTTTGATGGCATTGTCTATGATATCGGCAGAGGAAGGTTTGATCATCATCAGGCAGATAAGGAATACCGTAAAAACGGCTGTCCTTATGCTGCCTTTGGGCTTATATGGAGAGAGTATGGAAGCTTGATTTTTGATGAAGAAGAGGCAAAAAGATTTGACTTAAGCTTTGTACAGCCGCTTGATGAATCTGATAATACAGGTTCTGATAATACGCTGGCTGATATTATAGATGAGTTTAATCCTAATTGGGATTCTGACGAATCGTATGATGATTGCTTTTTCAGAGCAGTAGACTTTGCAAAGCAGATACTGGAAAATCATTTTAAGGCAGTAAAAGGTGTTTTACGTGCAAAGGTACTTGTGAACAAGGCAATGGAGGATTGTGATGGAAGTATACTTATACTACCTGAATTTGCACCATGGAAAAATGAAGTTGTAGGCAGTACCTATAAATTTGTGGTATATCCATCTATAAGAGGAGGGTATAGTGTACAAGGTGTGCCAATAAGTATTGAGAATAGGACTTTAGTCTGTCCGTTTCCTCAAGAATGGTGTGGCAGGCAGCCAGAGGAACTTGTAGAAATGACAGGAATAAAAACGCTTAGGTTCTGTCATCCAAATGCATTTCTGGCAGCAGCAGATGATAAAGAGGACGCTATAAAGACAGCACAGCTTGTACTTGATAAAAATAACAGATGATTTTTTAATCAATTTCTTAATAAATAAAAGCATTTAAAATATTTATCTTTTGTATTTATGCCTATTTTTATGGCTCCTTTAATAAAAATTAAAATATTTTTAACTATATTTTCTCAATTTCAGAAATAGCATTATCAAACCAGTTACATTCGATATCTTCAATATTTCCAGCATCGCTTGCTGCAGATAATTCCGGTGTCATAGGTATCCTGCCAAGTATAGGAAGATTGTATTTTGCAGCAGCCTCTTCAAGATGACTTTTTCCGAATATCTCAAATTGTTCACCACAGCAAGGGCATTTTACATAACTCATATTTTCAATGATACCTACAATAGGTATATTCATCATTTGTGCCATTTTCACAGCTTTTGCAACTATCATGGACACGAGTTCCTGCGGAGAGGTAACTATAACAATACCATCTACAGGTATAGATTGAAATACTGTAAGTGCTACGTCGCCTGTTCCAGGAGGCATGTCCACAAACATATAATCAACATCTTTCCAAATTACGTCCTGCCAGAATTGTTTTACAGTTCCTGCAATAACAGGGCCTCTCCATATAACAGGATCAGTTGCATCCTCAAGCAGAAGATTTACAGACATGGTTTGTATACCGGTTTTGCTTATAACAGGATATATTCCATCTTCATCACCCATAGCACGTTCATCCATACCAAATGCTTTTGGGATAGATGGGCCTGTTATATCAGCATCAAGTATAGCTGTATTATATTTTTTTCTCTGAAAATTTACGGCAAGCATAGATGAAACCATTGATTTGCCGACACCGCCTTTGCCACTTATAACTCCTATTACTTTTTTTATACTGCTGTCTTTGTGAGGCTGCTCTATAAAGCTGCCGGGCTCTCTGCTTGAGCAGTCAACAGAACAGTTTGAACAATCATGATTACAACTTTCGCTCATATAATGAACCTCCTAAATAAAAATATTATGCAAAGATTTTGTAAAAAACATTAAGATACTCAAATTGGGTAGGGTGTGAAAAACAACATTATCTTTCATCGTGTCTGCTGAAAATCTCTGCTACCTCACTTATGGAAAGATATGCTGATTTATCAACAGAGCGGACAATGTCTTTAACTTTGCCGATTTGGAATCGGTTTATTATAAAATAAAGCATTGTTTTTTCCTCTTTGGAATAAGCTCCTTCAGCGGCAAGTTTTGTTATGCCTCTATTAAATTCACTTAGGAGGGCATCACATATTTTGTCTCCCTTACCAGTAATTATAATAACCGATTTTTCTCTATCAATACCTTCAACAATATAGTCAATGGTTTTTAATGCAGCAAAGTATGTTACGATAGAATAAAGTGGCAATATCCAGCTTTGAATTACAATGCCACATATAATATATAAAATGACATTGTATATCATTACAAATGTACCTACAGATATACCTAATTGTTTTGTGAATATTACAGCAAGGACTTCTATACCATCCATTGCTCCCCCTGCTTTAATTGCAAGCCCGCTGCCAATGCCTGATATTACACCGCCAAATAGTGCACATAAAAGTAAATCTGTACCTGCAAGTGGTGATGCAAAGCTGACATCAACAGGTAAAATATCTGTAATAAGCCATGCGCATATTGAATATATAGCTACAGAATATATTGCGTAAAAAGTAAAAATTTTTCCCTGCTTTTTTAATCCATAGATAAATAGTGGTACATTTAATAATATAAGAAAAAACGATAATGATATATAATCAGGTGTTATCTGGGCAAGCAGCATGGAAGTTCCAGATACGCCGCTGTCATATAGTTTTACTGGGTATAAAAAAATTGTAATACCAAATGCATTTATAATTCCGGCAATGGTAAGCACCAGAATATTTGTTACATTTACATCACGTAAAAATCTGCGTATCATCTATCAAACCTCCATTTAAAGTTCTTTGCACCTATTTTATGATGTTATACTTTTTTTAGTAAAAAAGCAAGTATAAATTTTTGTTCTAACACTCTTTATGCATGAATATAGATTGGATATGGAATAGATTATCTTAAGGCATAACAGGTGGAAATGGAGGTAAATGATGAGCCAGTACAAGCGAATTGTTTCATATATTTATCAGTACATAGACGGCGAAAAAGGTCAGAATATGGGCTATTTGCGGTTAGAGCAGAAAGCAAAGCAGTGCAGGATTGTTGTACAGATGAAGGCTGTTCCTGTGGAACTTATGCCTCAGGTGTGGTTATATAAGCAGCGGGATACAGGCATAGAATATATAAATATAGGGAAATTATCTGTATTTTCGGGAAGTCTTCAATGCAAAGTCACTACAGTAGCTGACAATATATTTATGAGTGGACATACTGCTACAGATTTTGATGGAGCAATTATTTATATAAACAATAAAGAGTATTATGCAACCACATGGACAGATGATGGTTTATTTATAGGCGAGATAGTTAATATGTCAAGTGGAAATACTATAGAGAATAATCTAGCTAAGAATTATAATGAAAATAATAATCAAAATAATGATATTCAAGAAGATACTTTGGATAATAATGATAATAGCAATACCACAGAAGATAATATAGAAGAGAGTGGCAGTTCTAATTATAGTTCTGAAAATGTTTCTTTGAACAATGCAAATAATGATAATACAAATGATGACGATAGTTCAGAGAATGATTCAGTGGACAATACAGATGATAATGATACAGAGGACGTTTTGGCAGAGAACACAGATAAGGGTAATAATTCAGAGAGTATTTTGACGGATAACACAGATAATGGTAATAATTTAGAAAGCATTTCGTCAGATAATATGGGAAATAGTAATGACTTGGAGAGTATTTCCACAAATATTAATAATTATGAAGGTGGTAATGAAAAAGAAGCAAATAATAAAAATATAAAAGATAGTGATGTAAGTGGAAGTGACATTGAAGCTGCTGTACAAAATAAAGAAGATAGTGTGAGTGAAATTGAAACACAATCCATATGCAATTCATGTCCGTTTAATCGTCAGGGGAAATTAAATAAAAATTTTGGACAGAGAATACTTAAGGAATTTCCAGTAATGTATCCTTTTGAATCGGGATGCATAAGCCGAAGTGTAAAAATAGAACCGAAGGATTTAGGATGTATGCCTATTAAATTATGGGCATTTGCGAACAATAGATTTTTGCTACATGGCTATTATTGTTATAAACATCTTATATTTGCTGGATTACGTGATGGAGGTTACGCCATAGGTGTTCCAGGAGTATATAGTGAGTCTGAAAGAAGATCAGCAGCAGGGTATTCTTTTACTGGTTTTCAGCCTATAGGCTCGGGCAAAGTAGACCAGGGTGTGTTTGGGTATTGGCTTCATGTTATCTAAGTTTCATGGTTGAGGTATGTATATAAAAGATGGTCGCGCCATGTACCGTTTATCTGTGCATAGGAATGAAGGTAACCTTCCTGTTTAAAATTCAGTTTATCAAGTAATTTGATAGAAGGTAAATTCTCCGGCATTACCATTGCGTTGATACGGTGTATGGCATATTCGCTGCACACTATAGGGATAAGCTTACATAGTGCTTCATGCATATATCCATAACCGCAGTATTCCATGTCAAGTTTATATCCAACCATACATGAACAGAAAGCTCCCTTTAGAAAGTTATTAAAGCATACGCTTCCTATGGTTTTGCGTGGAGTATCATTTAGAAATAACCAGAAACGCAGGCATTTATTTCTGATAAATGAATTATACTCGTATGACATATTAGCATGTTGGTAATTATATGTGTAGAAATTGCTTGTGCGTGCAGGTTCAAGTGGTTCTAAAAATTCGCGGTTTCTGTTGTAGAAGTCCAAAACAATGGAAGCCATAGATGGGTTCAAAATATTTAATTCCAGTCTGTTTGTTGTATAAGTAGTAAGCATGATAACCTCCATTTATTATTGTTTTTATAGAAGAACAATGCTATTATAAAATAATATATTAATATATATGGAGTTAAAAGTAAACTATGCAGAGTTTGTCATATGATGAAAAATTTATGAGAGAAGCCATAAAACAGGCAAAAAAGGCAGCAGATATTGATGAAGTGCCAATAGGATGCGTGATAGTGTATGAGGGGAAGATTATTGCAAGAGGGTACAATAAGAGAAATACACAAGGATGTACACTGGCACATGCAGAGATTATTGCCATAAGGAAAGCAAGCAAAAAACTTAAGGATTGGAGACTTGAAGGATGTACCATGTATGTCACGCTTGAACCATGTCAAATGTGCGCAGGTGCAATAGTTCAGGCGAGAATATCAAGAGTTGTGATAGGTGCAATGAATTCAAAGGCAGGCTGTGCGGGAAGTATACTTGATATGTTCCAAATAAAGGAATTTAATCATCAGGTTGATAAAACAACAGGAGTTCTAGGGGAAGAATGTTCAAAGATGATGAGTGATTTTTTTAAAGAGCTAAGATTGCGGAAAGCTACTTGACACAACGGGCTGCTATATGTATAATTATACAATATACTTGCAAATGTTGTGCATCTTTAGCGCTTTATGATATGATAAATTTCCGCGCTAGCCGGGGAGTTAGCGGTGCCCTGTATCTGCAATCCGCTATAGCAGAGGTGATGTCATGTTTAGGATTTGCTATCTGTGGAGCTGCCCTTAGTAAGTGGCGTTGACGTTTTGGTCTTACGCAATGGAAACTCATGAACCGTGTCAGGAGGGGAACCTAGCAGCACTAAGTGAGAACTTTCGTGTGCCGTAAGGGAGCCGGAGCTGAGTTAACTGCTAAGGTAACGGCCATAGTGGCATTTTCGACACATGATGCGCGGATTAATATATATTATGCAAAGCATTTTGAGTATGTTATCATTTGTATGCGCTTTTAGGAGGAGATGCAGTGGGAACGAAGCTTAAGATAAATAGCGTTAATCAGATAATAAAAGATACAGCTGTATATGAAAAGGATGAGGAGATAACCTCTATAGGCTTAGTAGTAAAAGGAAGAATTCGCATAAGTGCGGCGGGTGTTAATTTAGTAGTTGGCTCTGGTAATTTCCTAGGCTTATGTGATTTGTCGGCAGGAGTATATAAAGTTACATATAAAGCAGAAACAAATGCAGTTATTTATGCATTTCCTGTTATGCATTTTAATCAGGCAGTAAGAGGTCTCATTAAGGCTAATAAGGATTATGCAGCATTAATGTTTTCGACGCTTAGTAAATATATACGTGAATTAGCCAAGATATACAGCAATTTAAGCGAAATGGCAGTAAATGTTTATGATTTTATTAAAGATGCCGATGCGAAGTATTTAGAACTTGCAGGCAAAGCCGGTGTTCGTGTTAATCCGATTGTTTCAGTAGAAAATATGAAGGATTATGATGAAAAAGATAATTATGATATTGATGTAGATAAAATTGCTTATTACAAGGCATGTTGTGAGATTCCTGCTGATGTGCAGAAGAGTTTTATGGGGGTAAATACAGTAATACCTGTATACCATATTACGCAGCAGGCTGCACTTATAAATGTTTTGATAAAACAGTGTGCATCAGATGCAAAATATTTAAAAAAACTTGCGAAACCACTTATTAAGGATAGTAGAAGTTTGTATAAAGGGGTATTTCAGCTTGCAGTTGCAATGCAGCATATGGGTAGCGATACTTCGGAAGTGGTTTCTCTTTTTGATAGCATAATTGACAATATAAATAATCTTGAAGGTCTTTTGTATGAGAAAGCTTCTATAGATGTTGAGATAGACCGTAAGTTTATGGAAGAGTCATATTTTAAACTTATTAATGGTGATGGTCAAAGTGGTGAAGGTGATGGTTTATCACTTACAGATGATTCGTCTGCCGGTATCTCAGAACTAACTGGTGCACTTGATTTTATTCTTGATTATTCAGAACTTGATGTTGAAACGGCAGATAGTTTTCGAGGATTTATTGATGAATTTATGGCTCTTTCTGATAAATTTTCTACAGACGATGATGCTAGAAATATCAGAAGAGGAGTTACTAAAATATATTACGATTTGTACAAAAAAGTCTTTTTAAAGGCTTATGATGCAAAGGAGAATACTCCACTCATAATTGATTTGTTTTTGAAGTATGGTTTTATTAGTGAGGAACTTCTTACGGAGAACCTTTTAGAGGAACTGCTTTCTCTTGACAATTATTCATCTGGGCTTGGACCATGTAAGGTTTATAACATGAAGGAATGGCTTGTGGAGATATATGAGGGCAGAAAAGAACCATCAAAAAGTGAATTTGATATGGATTATGAAGAAAATCTTCGTGATATGCGAAAGACAGGTCGTATAACTTCTGAACAGGAACAGCAATTGTCAAGAGACACAGCTGCTAAGCTTGATTATGAGATTCAGAATTTGTTTAAGACTAACCATCGACTTATATATGGTCAGGTTTCGGCATTTGTGCCATTTCTATATACAGAAGGCTGTGCTGGTTCAATATCCAGATGCTTTCTTGCAGAGGATAAGATTAATGCGTCTGTAAATAAGCTGTTGCAGATTGATTATTCTGTATTTTACAGAGAAAGTCTTTACATGAGTGAGGACGAGAACATTAAGAAAGAATATATAATGGAAGAAGTATTTGCTGACTTTATACTGTTTCCGGTATTTGGCAGCAATGGTGTAATGTGGCAGGAGCTTAGCGGAAGAAAGAGAAACTCAAAAGGGCGTTTCCTTATGCCTATATTTATGGATACAGATCTTGATGCGACTATGATTAAGATGTTTGGGCGTTTTCGCTGGGAGCTTTGCAGGACTATGCAGGGAGCGGCGTGGAATAATATTCAGTTAAAATCACTTACCAGTGAATACAGTGATTTTATACAATTCTATCGTAAGAACAGAGAGTTGTCAGAGGATAAAAAAGATAAGCTTAGGATGCAGATTCAGAAGTGTAGGAATAGTACTCGTGAGGTATTTGTTTTAGATTATGAAAATTGGATTAAGCATGAAGCAAGTGGTGGTTTATGTTTAAGTAAGCCTGTTCGTGAGATATTGGCTACGTATTGTCCGTTTTCAAAGGAGCTTCGTGACAAGTTGTCAGAGCAGCCGCTTTTTAGAGATGCTATGACTCGTTATATAAGAGAACGTGGCAAGAAGCTCAAGGAGTATGATTTGAAATTCCGTGTATGGGATAAAAATAAAGTAAAAATCCCTGAACAAATTGTTGCAACAAGGGACTTTTACATTGGGAAATAGATATTTCTTACATTATATCCAACCGCCGTCAAGTTTAATAATTTGACCAGTGAGGTAGCTGTTATTGTCTGTAAGTTTGCAGATAATATCGGCTGCCTCTTCAGGTTTTCCAAGTCGTCCTGCAGGAATTTCATCTTTGATAGCGTTTAGCTCTGACTTATCAAGAAAGTTATTCATGTCAGTATCAAATATACCACAAGCTATAGCATTTACCTGAATATTGCTTGGAGCAAGCTCTTTTGCCAATGCCATTGTAAAAGAGTTTATTCCTCCCTTTGAGGCTGAGTAAGCCGTTTCCATAGAAGCACCTGTGCAGCCCCATACAGATGATATATTTATAATATGACCTGATTTTTCTTTAAGCATCATAATTACTGCAAGTTTGCTGCAATTAAACACAGAGTTAAGATTTGTGTGTATGACATTGTTCCATTCATCAGCGCTCATATCTTGTAAAAGTCCAATATATGAGATCCCGGCATTATTAATAAGAACATCGAGTCTGCCATACTCATTCTTTATTAGTTCAAAAAAAGAAACAGCGTTTTCATATATGCTGATATCACCAATATAGAGTATGCACTTAACACCATATTTTAGAATTTCCTGTTGTACTCCCTTAAGCATTTTGGTATTTTTTATACAGTTTATGGCAATATTATATCCAAGTTGTGCGTATTTTATGGCAATGGCGCGGCCAATTCCTCGTGAAGCTCCTGTAATAGCAGCGATTTTTTTATTCATTGTAATACTAATCCTCCATAAAATAATAGATTTTGGAATCAAGGGTTAAAAAATAATAGTTATATGTATAATATAAATAATTATATGATTTTGCAAGGACTTTACACAATATGGTTTATTTGATATAATAAAAAACGTGTTTTTGTAGAAAATACTTTAATGAATATATATTAAGAAAGGTACGATATATGAAAAAGAACAGTGTGGCAAAGGTATTTTTTATTAGCCTTTTGAAATCAATTTTGTTTATAATAATATTGCTTGCAGTTGGACTTACAAGTTATAAAGTATCATATATGGTGCTGTCGGATGATATAGGCAGCATTGGAGCATCTGATAGCATGATTAAGAGTATTATTGAAGATGCTCAGACAGATGAGATATCTAAAAATTTGATATATGTATGCAATGAAGATAAAATTACAAATATTATGATTGAAATATGCAATACAATCACTAATAATATGGATTATGTGACAATTCCAGTAAGGACAGAGTATACAATACCTACAACAATGTACCAAAAGCTTTGTACAGTAAGTGAGGAGATACCACAGATAGTGAGGCTGGGAAGGCTCAAAAGCTATTTTTCACAGGAGGAAGATGCTTATGGATATGGTGAGCTTATCATAGAAAGAATGCTTGGAATAAAGATTAGTTATTACACAGTGCTTAATCAGGAGACATATGACAACCATTATACAAAGACGAGAGTAAGGGTAAAATTTAAACAAGATGTAGATGAGGCATCTGCAACACCAGATGTTTCTGGTACAATTCCTACAACTCAGGATGTTACGATAAGGCCATATGTATCCATATTAAGCGATGCTTATATTAACCAGATAAAAGATTTGGAGGGGGATCAGGAGAAGCTTGCGGAATATATAAAGGAACAGTATGAGAGAGTGGATTCTAATCTTACTGTATATAATAAGATTGGTTATATTGAATGTTATGAGAAACTTAATGTGGATTTATACCACTATCGTGGAATTCCGGGAACGTATAACAATAAGATTTTTACTGTTGATACAAAGGCCGCTAAAGCTTTTTTGAATAAAATAATAAATAATACAGTAAGTTATACAAAGCCACAGAATATCAAGGCTTTGCCGACATCAGCAGCATCTAATAAAAATGGCAGGAGCTCTAAGAAGAAAAATATTATTGTTTTAAACGGAAGCCGTATAAATGGGCTTGCTTCTGCAACCAGGACTAAACTTGAAGCAGAAGGTTTTACTGTTGGTGATATTGGAGATTATACTGATGAAACTTTAACAAGAACAAGAATAATTGTAAAAAAGGATGGTATTGGAAAAGATTTGATTGGTTATTTTAACGAGCCTGAGCTGGTGACAGGTGAAGTACAAGAAGGGTATGATATTGAGATTATACTTGGCACAGCAGACGCCAATTAGAAAGGCATGGTTATTTTATGCAGGCTTCAGTAAATATAATGGGTATAGATGTTGACATGTTAAGTAATGATGTCTTTATCGACAAAATGAATGAATATTTGGCGGACGATTATTTAAATGTAATATTTTTTGCGTCAGCGGAGTCTCTCGACAGAGCGGCAAATGATGAAGATTATCATGAAATTTTGGATAAGGCTGAATTGTTTCTGCCGGGGGAAGAAGCTCTCCTTAGTGCACATCATGTAGATATACTGGAAGCAGGAGATATGGTTGTAAGTTGTAAAAGTTTTGGTACTGTACTTGAGAACCTTAAAAAACAGGACAGAACTATATATATTATGGCAAAAAATGACGAAGAAGTTGAAACGCTTAAAAATTATTGTAAAAGAATGCAGCCTGAGCTTAGAGTTATAGGTACATGTGTTTATAGTGAAGGGCTTGATGATGATGCAGTAGTAAATGATATTAATAATTGTCTGCCGGATTTACTTTTGGTGGATTTGCACACAGGATTTCAGGAGCAATGGATAATTGAACATGCTTCGCTTCTTAATGCAAATCTTTGTGTGGCAATAGGAGGTGTGGCAGGTCTTATTTTGGCACAGGAAAAGATTATTCCTATGTGGGTTAGGAAGTTGCATCTCACACTGCTTTATGAAAAGATTGTGCGTCAGCAGACTGTAAAAAAAGGTGTCAGGGCACGTATATTCCGCAAAAAAATTGTACAATATAATAATCAGAATGAAGAAGCTAATTAAAGTAAATTAGCAATTAAGCTTCAGGTAAAGAGGAGATTGCGGAATGAAGCATAAAAAATTAGCAAAAGAGCTAATTTGCCTTGTGATTGGTACATCATTAATGGCTATGGCAGTTAACTGGATTTATGAGCCTCTGGACATGGTTACAGGTGGTATATCAGGACTTTCGATTACAATTAAAGAATTAAGCAACAGTTTGGTAGGATTTGCTGTTCCTGTTTGGCTTAGTAACTTTGTGCTGAATATTCCCATATTTTTATGGGGGATTTTTATAAAAGGGAAAGAATTTATACTTAAAACTCTTTTCGCCAACACTGCATTTTCGGCAGCAATGTATTTTCTGCCAGTTATACCTGTGCAGAGAGAAGACTATTTTCTTGCTGCTGTTATAGGAGGAATGTTATCGGGCATTGGGCTTGGTATTGTATTTACAACCGGTTATTCTACAGGAGGTACAGATCTTTTAAGCAGCATAATATGCAGATATATTCCATATTATTCTGTATCCACTGTGTTATTTGTGGCTGATTTATTTGTAATAGTTTCAGGAGCTGTTGTATTTGGTGTTTATGTTTCATTTTATGCGGTTATAGCGGTATTTGTAACATCTTTTATAATGGATTATACAATGTCAGGTGGTAAAATATGCAAGCAGGTATTTATTATATCTCCTAATTATACAGAGATAAGTAATAAGATATTTGAAAACATGCAAAGGGGAGTGACGCTTTTTGATGCAAAGGGTATGTATTCTGGTGATGAAAGACCTGTTATGTTATGTGTGGTGGGCAAGAAAGAAATTGCAAAGCTTAGAAGCATAGTAAGAAGTGTAGATAAAAAAGCATTTATAATTATTTCAGAGGTAAGGGAAGTATTTGGAGAAGGATTTGGGGAAAATCTACAGTAATATGTCTGAAATTTTGTGAAAATTGATACATTTCAAACCCAAAAATAAAATTATATGCGCTTTGCACAAAAAGATAAAAATTTCTTTGGATAATTGGTCTATGGTCAAGCATGAGGCTTTGGTGTATCATTAATCATAGGTATTAGTCATGCGTAATGGGCGTAGACAGATTATATATTGACAAAATAGGAGGAAATAGTAATGGCAAGTTTATCATTAAAAAACATTTATAAAACATATCCGAATGGATTTGTTGCGGTTAAGGATTTCAATCTTGAAGTAGCTGATAAAGAATTTATCATTTTCGTAGGCCCTTCAGGATGTGGAAAATCTACTACACTCCGTATGATTGCGGGACTTGAGGAGATTTCAGAGGGTGAATTATGGATTGGCAATACTCTTGTAAATGATGTAGAGCCAAAGGACAGAGATATCGCGATGGTATTTCAGAACTACGCTTTGTATCCTCATATGTCAGTTTATGATAATATGGCGTTTGGTCTTAAGTTAAGAAAAACTCCAAAGGAAAAAATTGATAAGTTAGTACATGAAGCAGCTAAAATTCTTGATATTGAGCATCTTTTAGACCGTAAGCCAAAGGCTTTATCAGGTGGTCAGAGACAGCGTGTTGCTATGGGGCGTGCTATAGTTCGTAACCCTAAGGTATTCCTTATGGATGAGCCTTTGTCAAACCTTGATGCAAAGCTTCGTGTACAGATGCGTATTGAGATTTCTAAAATTCACCAGAGACTTGAAGCTACTATTATATACGTTACACATGACCAGACAGAGGCACTTACACTTGGTACACGTATTGTAGTTATGAAAGATGGCATTATGCAGCAGGTAGCTTCTCCTATAGACCTCTACACAAAGCCATGTAATGTATTTGTTGCAGGATTTATTGGTTCTCCTCAGATGAATTTCGTAAATTGTAAAGCCGTAAAAGAAGGTTCAGATGTTAAGCTTGAGTTTGGTACATACTCAGTAAAGCTTCCTGAAGGAAAAGCTGAAAAACTCATTGAGGGTGGTTATATCGGCAAGGAAGTTATAATGGGTATACGTCCTGAAGACATTAAAGATGAAGAGATTTACATTAGCCAGGGTACTGATAATGTGCTTGATGCAACAGTTAAAGTATATGAAATGTTAGGTGCGGAAGTATTCTTGTATTTCACTGTTGAAGATTTTGATATCACTGTTCGTGTTAATCCACGTACAACAGCAAGACCTGGTGATACTATCAAGATTGCTCTTGATACAAGTAAAATTCATGTCTTTGATAAAGAGACAGAGAAAACAATTACAAATTAGTACGGAAATATTAGGTTATGGGGAAGATTTAGGCACAAAATGTTTTTTAAAGAGTGCTGCGTTACAATCCGACAAAAAAGGTATCGCATATGCGATACCTTTTTTGTATAAAATAAAGGGATTTTTGTTATTTGATAGAAATGTTTTAGGAAAGTGTATAATTACTTTTGGAAACATATGTAAAAATGTAAAAAATTACCATAAGTGCAAAAAAGCTGGTATTTTCTAAGGTAAAATGCACAATTTTAATGTGTTACTACAATAAAATTATAGATATATTGATTGATAACTCTTTACATTTGTGCAATTTGATGATAATATAGGTATTGCAGAAGAATATTTTTGAAAGCTTTATCATAGATGTTGGAGGTATTATATGATATCGAATCAGGTTTTACAGACTACTATAGATGGTTTGAAGAATATTACAAGAATAGATATATGTATCATGGATACTGAGGGTAAAGCACTTGCTACTACGATTAATAATGTAGAGGAGTATGAAGAAGCTGTAATGGCATTTGTGGATTCTCCAGCAGATAGTCAGGTTTTGCAGGGGTATCAGTTTTTTAAGGTTTTTGATGAGCACCAGTTGGAATATGTAATTCTTGCCAGAGGCGATAGTGATGATGTATATATGGTTGGGAAGCTTGCTGCATTTCAGATTCAGAATCTTCTTGTGGCATACAAAGAAAGATATGATAAAGATAATTTCATAAAAAATCTCCTTTTGGACAACTTATTGCTTGTGGATATATATAATAGAGCAAAAAAGCTTCATATAGATACAAGTGTTAAAAGAGTTGTATTTCTTATAGAAACTAAGAATGAGAAGGATATTAATGCATTAGAAACCATAAAGGGTATTTTTGCAAGTAAAGCAAGAGATTTTATAACTCAGGTAGATGAGAAAAATATTATATTAGTTAAAGAAGTTAAGCAGAATGAGGGATATGAAGATTTAGAAAAGACTGCAAGGGTTATTCTTGATATGCTTAATACAGAAGCAATGACAATGGTACATGTGGCATTTGGAACAATTGTCAATGAAATTAAAGATGTATCACGTTCATATAAAGAAGCTAAGATGGCTCTTGATGTAGGAAAGATATTCTATAGTGACCAGCATGTTATTGCATACAGCAGTTTAGGTATAGGTCGTCTTATATACCAGCTTCCGATGCCTCTTTGCAAAATGTTTATCAAAGAGATTTTTGGTGAAAAGTCACCAGATGATTTTGACGAGGAGACTATAGCCACTATAAATAAATTTTTTGAGAACAGCTTAAATGTATCTGAAACTTCAAGACAGCTTTATATACATAGAAATACTCTTGTGTATAGGCTGGATAAGCTTGAGAAGAGCACGGGGCTTGATTTAAGAGTATTTGATGATGCTATTACTTTTAAGATTGCGCTTATGGTCGTTAAATATATGAAGTATATGGAAACTTTTGAATATTAATTTGATTATTGGGAATTATATAGTTATAAAGGAGCTGTGATTTGCAGCTATTAAAAAATAGTGTTTACTATGAGCAACCATCAGTTGTTGATAGTAATTATACAACTGTTATTATGTGTACAGTTGTTATTCAGATGAGTTGCATTTATAAATAAATATGCCTTTTATTTAATGGAAACATGGGTTGATAATAATCAGCCCATGTTTTCGTTTAGATAATGAAATATTTGCCATAAATAGAAATATGATATATTATATATATAATAAGAAAATTAGTATTAAAAGGAAAGGGGAGCAAAATGTTAGATAAGGAAGCTTTGGTGGGGTATTTATCAGGTGTCATAACCGGAATATCGGCTGTTCTCATAATTTTTATGATATTATCATATAAGGGGATTGCTTATGTGGATATCGTGCTAAATAAAAGCAGCAGTGAGATAGCAGCAGAGAAGAAGATTAGATTTAAGACAGACATTATTAGATCATACATTGATGAGTACTATCTTGATGAAATAGATAGTGATGTAATGGCTGACTGTGTATATAAGGGAATAGTAGCAGGGCTTGATGATAAGTATGCAGAATATTATACGGCGGATGAGTATAGTGAAATCATGGATAAATCAACTGGAGCATACTATGGCATAGGTGCATATGTAAAAATGGTCGCAGATACAGGAGAGATAGTTATTGTGAAGCCTATGGAGGGAGGTCCGGCAGAAAAAGCAGGTATAAAAGCAGGAGATATTATCTATGCTATAAATGATGAGAATGTTGCAGGTCAGGATCTTACTACTGTATTGTCAAAGGTAAAGGGAGAAGTGAATACAACGGTTAAGCTTACGATTGTGAGAGAAGGAGAAGATGAGTATCTTGATATTGATGTGGAAAGAAGAAAGATAGAAGATATGACTGTGGATTTTCGTATGCTTAAGCAAAACATAGGTTATATAAAGGTTACAGGATTTGAAGAGGTGACTGGCAAGCAGTTTTCAAATGCTGTTAATACTCTTGAAAAGGAAAATATGAAGGGACTTATAATAGATTTACGTGACAATGGAGGCGGGCGGCTTGATGCAGCTGTCAGTATGCTTGACAGACTTCTTCCAAAAGGACTTTTGGTATATACAAAGGATAAAAAGGGAGTGGCAGAGGAGTATTATGCAGAGGATGATAAGCAGGTCAATGTGCCTATGGCTGTACTGGTAAATGGAAATTCTGCAAGTGCATCAGAGGTATTTTCAGGAGCACTTCAAGATGAAGGGGCTGCTAAACTTGTAGGGACTACAACATTTGGAAAAGGAATAGTACAGACTATATTTGGGCTTAAGGATGGTACTGCGCTTAAAATGACAACTTCTAAGTATTATACTCCAAAGGGCAGAAATATACATGGTACAGGGCTTACACCTGATGTAGAAGTTGAGCTTAACAAAGAAAATATGTCAGAGGATAACACAGAATTTGTGGTTGATAATCAGATGCAGGCTGCTATTGATATATTAAAATAATATTTATGTTTTCATATCAGACTAGTTCTGTTATAATAAAATAAAAAATAGGAGGTATTGTTATATGTTAAAAGGTAAAGTTGCCATTGTAACTGGAGGCACAAGGGGGATTGGCTATTCAATTGTAAAAAAGTATTTGGAGAATGGGGCAAAGGTTATATTGTTTGGCTCAAGACAGGAAACAGTTGATAATGCGTTGAAGAGTCTTAAGGAGGAAAATGCTGAATGGGAGGTGGAGGGAATGTGTCCAACACTTACTGACGCAGCACAGGTAGAAGAGGCAGTTCTTAAGATAAAAGAGAAATATGGAAAGATTGACATTTTAGTTAATAATGCTGGTATTTCTCAAAGTACACCTTTATATGACTATACACCAGAGGAGTTTGATAAGGTAATAGATATAAATGTAAAAGCATTATTTTATGCTATATTGCCTACTGCAAAGATTATGAAAGAAAATGGTGGCGGAAGTATTATAAATACAAGTTCTATGGTGAGTTTAGCAGGGCAGGCAAGTGGAGTAGGTTATCCTACAAGTAAATTTGCTGTAAATGGCATGACTATTTCATTGGCAAGAGAGCTTGGAAAAGATCATATCAGAGTAAATGCAGTAGCTCCAGGCGTGACACGTACAGATATGGTTGCTTCACTTCCAGATGAGGTTGTTAATCGTATATCAATGCAAATACCTATTGGCCGTCCAGGAGAACCAGAAGAGGTTGCAGATGCGTTCCTATTTCTGGCAAGTGATATGGCAAGTTATATTTCAGGGGAAATCCTTTCTGTAGATGGTGCAACTTGGATTTAGTAATATACTGGCATTATGGCAATTTTTGGGTACTATTCACATACACAATTTTCGGAGGAGTATATGAAAGAGAAGATTGATGAATTAGCCAAAGGAATATTTAGAAGTGATAGAGCGATAATAGAGTTTACTCCATCACAGCTTGAACTGGAAACAGATGCAGGAGGATACTGCGATGGCGTTTTTAGTGTGAGCAATAGTGAAAACAGGGTAATGAAAGGAATCATAAGTACCGATTGTCATTATGTTGAATTGGAGCAGAAGTCTTTTCAAAGTGAATGTGCGGATATTGTTTTTCGCTTTGATGCAGAGGGACTTACTGCTGGGGAGATTATAAAAGGAAATATATGTGTAATAACAGATTGTGGAAGTGCAAGAATACAATTTAGTGTTACTGTTAATGTTCCTTCATGCATGGTGTCATCAGGAAGAATAAAAGATTTGTTTCATTTTGCAAATCTTGCCAAGGAAGACAGCGATGAGGCCATGCAGCTTTTCAAAAATAAGCATTTTGAGGAGATATTTTTATATAGGGATAATGCCAATATAGCATTGTACAGGGGCATAAGTGCGGGTACAAGCAAAAGAATTGCTATGGAGGAATTTCTTATTGCAATAAATAAGAAATCACAAGTTCAGTTATCTGTTGACCGCAGCTCATTTTTTTATGAGGAATGCTATGAAAATTTTATGGATAAGGTTATTATAAAAAAGGATAATTGGGGATTTGGTGAATTTCATATTGAGTCAGATGCCGAATTTGTAAAACCTGAACATAAAATAATATGGACAGATAATTTTGCCGGAAATAAATATATACTACCGTTTTTGATTGATTATGAGAAAATGAGCGAGGGAAACAATTATGGAAGAATATTTATTTCTTCGGTCAGACAGACTATAGAGATAGAAATATCTGCAGTGAAGAAAGGGACAAAGCATGATAAGGTGCTTGACCATATCGAAAGACAATATAAGCTATACCATCTTGTTGAATTGTATATTGATTTCTGCCTAGGAAGAATTGACAAGGATGAATATATTACAAGTATAGAAGATGTAATATTAAATTTGGAAAGCAAAGATACATCTATAGTTTCAGAACTTTATAAAGTGCATTTGGGTATAATGGATAATCGTGAGAAAATAGTTAGTAAAGGTTTTTCTCATCTTGATGACATGGCAGGTGAGCTTAGAAAAAATGATATAAAGCTTTATTGTGCGTATCTGTATTTAAAGGGGCTTTGGGAAAGCGATAATAATGAAAAAAAGGAGTGCATAAGAAGGATAAAAGAGTGTTATTCCAATAAAGAGCATAGTTGGCAGATATTTTGGATGCTTATGTATCTTGATGAGGATTATAACATTGAAAGGGTTAAATTTGATGAGATACTTAAACATCTGAGGGAAGGCTGCAACAGTCCTGTTATGTTTTATGAAATATGCTGTATTCTTAATAGCTCTCCAGAATGGCTTCGTGAATTAACACCTGAAATTATAAAGTGTATTCATTGGGGATGCAAAAATGATTTTCTGGAAGAGGAGCTTATAATAAGGTATACATACCTTGCCGGACATATGAAGAATTATTCAGGAATAATTCTTAAGGATTTATGCAGGCTTTACACCCAAAATGAAGATGATGACATACTTAGTGTCATATGCAGTATGTATATGAAAGGTCAGATGACATCATCAGATGCATTTAAGTGGTATGCGCTTGGAATAGAAAAAAATCTGAAGCTTACTGATTTATATGAATATTATATGTATTCTTTTGATGAAAGTTTAGATGCAAAGCTTGATAAATCAGTACTTTTATATTTTTTATATGACAACCATCTTACAGCTCCCAAAAAAGCTATACTTTATTCTTATGTAATTAAAAACAAGATGAAGCTTGCAGATACATATGCTGCATATAAAAACAGTATTAATCAGTTTTGTTTTAAACAACTTCACCATGGACGCATTAGTAAAAATTTTGCTGTAATATATGAGGATTGCATTAATGAGGGGAGCATAACGGACAGTGTTGCGCAGGAATTGCCAAAGGTTATGTTTGCATATGAAATAATATGCTGTAATCCTGAAATAGTTGGCGTTTATGTAAGACATAGAGAGTTAAGAGATGAGGTATTTGTTCCGTTGGTGCATGGCAGGGCGATTGTGCATATATTTACTGAGCAGGCACATGTATTTGCGGCTGACAAGCTTGATAATAGATATGTTATATCGGAGAATTTTACGTTAAATAAACTTTTAAATCTTGATCATCTTGCAGATAAATGTTTTGAGAAAAATAAGACAGACAGCAGACTGCTTCTTTATTTATACGACAGGGCAGACCATATGTATCAAACAGGAGTATCAGTGGCAGAAGTAAGGAAAGCAGTCATAAATATAGAAGGATTAAGTACATATCAACACCGCAAAGTATTCAGCACATTGATTAAATACTATTTTGATAATTTTGAAGGAGAGCTTTTAGATGAAGCTCTTATGAATATGGACTGGACACAGATAAATGCTGCTGACAGAGGCAGGTTTATAGAATATTGTGCAGTACGCCATTGTTATGATAAAGCAATGGAGGGGATTTTACTCTACGGATATGAAAGAATATCAGCAAAAAGACTGCTTCAGATAGCTTCTGAAAAATTTGCAGAGAACATAGACAATGATGATGCCAAACTTGTAAAACTTGCATGGCACATATTTAATAAGGGTAAGTTTGATGAAAATTTAATAAAATATCTTTGCAGATATTTTATTGGCGGTATATATGAAGAAACACAGATTTGGAATACCGCAAAAAGTTTTAATCTGGATTGTAAAGATTTTGAGGAAAGAATAATTGCGCAAATGGTTTTTACTGAGGAAATAGCACCAGATGCGTATGAAATTTTTTTCAGTTATTATGATGGGGGAATAAATAATTGGCTTATAAAGGCATTTCTAAAAATGCTGGCTTATAAATATCTTGTCAGGGGATGGATTATACCTGAGAAGACGTTTAAATATTTTTATGATGAAGTGCGTACACAGGAAAATCTGCCATGTTTGATAGCTTCACTAAAGTATATGAGTGGACAGAAGAATCTGACAGATGAGGAAAAGGATTTTGCCGATTATAATATTAATGCCTTGTATGAGAAAAATATAGTATTTCCTTTTTTTAAGGATTTTTATGGGAAATTTACTCTTCCGCAGCATATTATGGATGAGCACTATGTAGAATATATTTCAGATACAGACTGTGAAGTAAAAATACATTATCTTATAACATCAGCTCAGGACATTTCATCTGAGGGAGGATATAAGAGTGGTGAATTTATTACTGAAACAATGCGGAATGTTTTTGAAGGAATACGCGTAAAGGAATTTGTGCTATTTCAGGACGAGCTGTTACAGTATTATATATCAGAAGTCCATTCTGATGGAGAGAGGGTGACAAGAAGCAGAAGTGTACATTTTGATGAATCTTTGGATAATTCAAGAGTGAGCAATCGCTATTATACATTAAATACTATGATGATAGCAAAAGAAATGCATGATGAAGTAACACTTATTGATATGATGAAAGAATATGCGCTAGAGCGTGAAAATGTAAAAAGATTATTTAAATTAATGGCCGAAAAAAACTGAAAACTTTTTCGTTCGTGAGAATAATATTATCAGGTAGGAGACTGGTATGAGTGAAGAAAGGCAGCTTTTGGTTGGGATAGATTTCAGCGATGGTATTTCCCAGATTTCATGTTTTGATAGTAAAATATTTGAACCTGTACCAATAGGTAGAGACATTGGTCAGGAGCGTGAGTATGAGATTCCCGCTGCGCTGGCAGTTAATTCTAAACGGGGAGAATGGCTGTGGGGTTCTGATGCAGTCAATTCAGGTGAGGATTATATAAAAATTAATAATGTTTTGGAATGTGCCGAAGGCAGCTCTGAATTTCAGATAAGAAATTATACATTTCATGCTCGTGAGCTGTTAAAACGTTTTGTAATAAAAGAGCTTAGCCTTCTTAAAGAATATTATCCAAATGAAATGATTAAGAAATTAGTTATAAGTACAGATAATATGGAAAGTAAGTTGAATGGGCTCTTGGCTGATATATGTGGTGAGATTGGAATTGGTCCTGACAGGCTTATTATGCAAAATCATAAACAAAGCTATATGTATTATGCGGTAAGTCAGGCAAAAGAGTTGTGGAATAATAATGTCGGTTTGTTTGAGTATGGCAGTAAGGGGCTTATATATTCACAGATATCTATAGACAGAAAAAGCATTCCTTATATAGTTGGTGTGGAAAATAAGGATTTATCAGATATTATGCCATACAGCCTTGTCGAAGAGGGAGATTATGTGAAGCTTAGGTATACATTTATAAATGCTGCTAATACTGTACTCCATAAGCAGATGGTTACTACAATATATGTAACAGGCAGGGGATTTGAAGGCAAATGGGCAGCTGGTGCATTAAAAGAGCTTTGCAGTGGGAGAAGAGTGTTCAGGGGGCAAAATCTTTTTACAAAAGGTGCATGTTATTCTGCAAGGGAATTTGCAGGAGCGGGAAAACTTAATGAATTTATATTTCTTGATGAAGATATGATTACAAGTGATATTCTTATTAAAACATATCACAATGCAAGCTTTGGTGAAACTATGCTTGTTAAAGCAGGTTCACGCTGGACAGAGACAGATGTAAGTATAGATGTAATACCTGATGATGAAGAAGAGGTACAGATAATTGTAAGGAATGTCTTGTTTCATGAGACAAAAGCACATATACTTTCGCTTGGCGGGTTTTTAGGCAGATCTAATAAAATGACACGATTTACGATTAGGATTCGCTTTGCTGATAAAAATACCTGTATTGTAACACTTAAGGACAATGGTTTTGGTGAATTTTGTCCATCAAGTAACAGGATTTGGGAACGTTATATTGACATAGGATAACCGGAGGCGGCATTATGGGGAAATTAATTCAATGCAGCAGCAAATTGGCAAAAAACCCATATTATTTCAGGGTAACAGATACTAATGTATATTCTATTGAAGAAGTATGTTATTATATTCGTCATAATATCTACATGATGCAGGAAGAAATATTTAATCATGACTTTGCAGTATGGCTTCGTGATGAGCTAGATATGGAAAAAACAGCAGAAAAGATGGAGAATATGATTTATGACAACAATAATCTAAAGGATATTGTTGTTACATTATGCTGCAGTTGTGACTATTATGATGAAGCTGAAATAAATGAATTGATAAGGATAATGGACGAAACATCCAATTTGCCATTGCGAAAAAGACAGAAAATAAAGGCTGACAATTTTCTTAAATGCAAATCATATGAACGGGCTATTGAAGAATATGAACATATTTTAAAAAGTGATGATATGCTTAGGGCGAATATTGAAGAGTATGGCATAATTTATCATAATATGGGAGTATGTCTTGCCGGACTTGGTGATTTCATAAAAGCATCAAAAGCTTTTTCAACTGCGTATGAGAAAAGCAGGAGTGAGGAGTCGCTTCGAGAATATATTTATTGCATTTTACTTGCAGGTGATGATGATAAATATAAGATGATTTGTACACATTATGATATTTCAGAGGAAATACTTGAAGGAATAAAAAAGGACTTTGAGGAAATAAATATGCAAAGCAGCAAGTCAAAAGATGTCAGCAGGATATCACGCCTTAAAGATATATTAAAAGCAGGGTATGTAGATGAATATTATGATAAAGTGGGTAGTTATATTAGAGAGTGGAAAAATGAGTATCGAAATGAGATAAGTGTATAAGTGGAGGTGCAGGAATTGTTTAATGTAAATGCTGCAGATATTGAAGATATATTGAACGATTATGGAATTTCTTCAAGAGTTTCCGGTGTTTCAGAAATTCAGAGATATGACTATGAACAGAATGCCAAAGGGATAGGAGAGGTAAGGCTTATCATAAAAGTTGAATGTAAATCAAATTCTCCACTTGTAATACGTTTTAAGAATGAAAAAGATGTTACCCTTGAAATTATCGAAAGTCAATGCCGTTTTGCTGAAACATTGAAAAAAAGCGGTATTATTACTCCACACCAATATCAAACAGGAGGTATATTTGCAAAGTGGTACAATATTAATGGGTATGATGTAATTGTAACTGTTGAGCAATTTGTTGAAGGTGAGATAAAAGTGGTTGATGCAAAAATTGCAGAAAAGACAGGTGAACTGCTGGCAAAGATGCATACGATTTCAGAAATAGGTAACATTCATATTCAAAATGCTGTTTTGTTTGATCCATTTAAAGAAAATGATTTATTTGATTTTGTATCTTTTAAATCTATAGAAACGGGACTTACACATGATGTAAAAAGATTATTTGTCAGAATTGTTGATAAATATAATGCATATATGGAAATCTTATCACCATTAAAAAGGCAGCAGAGGTATGCTGTACAAGGGGATATAAGCGAATGTAATTTATATCAGACATGTTCAGGAGAAATTGGAGTATTTGATTTTAACAGGTGTGGCGATAACAATCTTTTTTGTGATGCAGTAATGCAGGCTGTATTTTATGCAAGATTAATGGATTATCCGGAAAATGCCAAAGACAACAGCGAAAATAAAATATTGGCTGCATTTTGGAAGGGATATTGTTCAATTCGTGCTTTTTCAGAGGAGCAAATAAAATGGTATCCATATCTGTATGCAATTATTAATGCATTTTGGAGTGGAGATATCAGATGGAATGATGATAGTTTAATGAATGCATGTAAAAGCGGAGATGTGGATAATGTACAAAACTGGCTGAGTAAGATTTGGGAACGACTCATATCATTGGATTGTTAAATATAACAATAAAGAAAGTTGTAATATGTAAAGAAATATGATATATTATATCCGGAAGTAACTATGTTACAAGGTGGGCAGCCTCCCTAACTTTCTTAAAACGGTATTTGCCGTTGTGTCAATCGACACTAATCTCATCAGGGGAAATTTTATTACATTGCTTGCTTATATAGATAGGAATAACAAGCGTAAATAAATAAACCTACCTTGTTAATTAGCCCGTACCAGATAGGTTTATTACAAACTGAATGGGAGACTAACCACTTTGTGGGCGGTTACTTCCTTTTATGTTTAATATAGCAAAGAGTGAGGTAATTGTCAACGTTTATAGAAAGGGTTTTATATGGCTTTTTGGAATAGAAAGAAGAAAAATAAAAAAAGTATAATAGAAACAGATATTAAGTCTGAGAATTTGAGCGAAACGTCAGGAATTTCTGATAGTCCTGTTGTGAAAAGGATTGAGGAAGAGGATTTAAAACAGGAGGAGGTTATACCTGTCAACAAGGCTGATACAAAGAGATTTGTGAGGGAAAGCTGTGAAGCTGCCATGGAGAATGACAGACAGATTAAGGAGGCGAAAACGGAATATGAGAAAGTAACCTCTATGCTTACTGATATACAAAAAATTGACAGGATAAGTGGAGAAGACAGAAAGGAACTTGTTGATATATGCAAAAATATTGTCAATCTTGTAAATGAACGCAACCGTTATAAAAATCGTCAACTTACAATTACAGATGCACAAATGCGCAAATTTGAGCCATATGAAGAAACTTTGGTTGATGAGATTAAAAAGATGTATAATGCTGAAACTTATCAAAGTGCGATAGAGAGCGATATTTCAAACTTAAGAAAAGAAAAGGTAATGCTTTATGATGAACGACAGGATATAGTAGAGAGACAAAATGCGCTTAAAAGAATGGCAAAGGTGCTTGCGGTTCTTATTATTTCATTATTTGTATTGTTTATTGTAGTTTATTATGCTATCGAAGTAGATATGACATTTCCTTATCTTGGTACAATACTTCTTGCGGCAATATCAGCAACAGTTATTTTTGTTGAGTCTAACAAAAACAGGAAAGATATGCTTATAAATGAAAGAAAAGTAAGCAAAGCAACAAGTTTAATGAATCGAGTTAAAATTAAATATGTTAATAATATTAATCTTCTTGATTATAATTGTGAAAAATTTGGAGTAAAAAGCGCAAAGGATTTTGAAAGCAAGTGGAATGAATATTGCAAGATGAAAGAATATGAGCGCAGATTTAGAGAAAGCACTGATAAACTTAATTTCAATAATGAATGTCTGCTTAATTTGCTAAAAGAACACGATATTATTGACAGGGATATATGGGTTAGCAGGGCTATAGCTATTGTGGATGAAAGAGAGATGGTAGAGATACGTCACGAATTAAACAGCCAGAGACAGAAGCTAAGGGAATGCATAGAGTATAATGGGGAGATTAAGGCTGGACTAGTTGAACAGATAGATGATGTTATAAAGCAAAATCCTGAAATGCAAAAAGAACTTTACAATATTGTAAAAGAGTATAGTATGAAAGAGGAGTAATATTATACTATAAAAAAATATTTTAAGGTGATTTTATATAGACTATATATTAGATGCATAAGATATATGATTTGTATTTTTTAATATAGCACATTTAGAGATAGAACGCAAGAGATTTTTTTGTGAAAATTGCACTAATATGTTGACTTTTAAAGCAAAATTTGATAATCTAATATAAGCTAGAATAATCTATAAGAATATCTAAGGAGGAGATAGAAACATGAGAAAAAAATTTTTAGCGTACTTGTTAGCAGCTAGTATGGTGCTTGCAGTTGCACCTGTTATACCAGCTGGAACAACCGCAGTATCCACAGCCGCAGAGGTAAATGTGGAAAAAGAACTTGACTGCTCAGGTTGGTGGGTAGCACATACAAAGGGTGTGGAGATTGATACAGAAGGTTTTACTATTAAATTTAAGAGTAAAACATATGATGCAGCTACAAATAATTGGAATACTCCTGTGTTGGTAGTATATTCATCAGAAGATGGTACAGTACACGCAGCAGGTGATGCAGGCTATACAGAGTATGCAGTTATTCGTTCCGATTCTTTTGCATGGAATGGTGATAAGAATACCGGAGATGGACTTGCAGCATGGACAGCAGCAGGATATGAATTTACAGGAGCTGTAATACCAGAGACATTTGTTGCTGACAATAAGGCAGGGGTTGAATGTTCAGTTCAGGCAATAAAGTCAGGCGATAAGGTATATGTTCAGTTTACAAATGGCAGTGTTACAACTGTTACTGCAATACCTGTACCAGCAGATGCAACTGTATTACTTTCATTAACAGGTGAACAGTGTACACTTACTGATATTGAGGGCGCTGCATACACAGGTATAGAGGGTGTTAGTGCTACACCATCAGGTACAACAGCACCAGATGCTGAACCTACAACAGCACCTGCAGATCCTACGCCAGCACCTACAACAACACCTCCAGCTACGGATGATGATAATAATACACCAAGTGATGATGACAACACACCATCAGATGATGATAATGAGCCAGAAGAGAAGTCTATGTCTATAAAGAGTGTTACAGCTAAGAAAGATGCTGTAAAAGTTACTGGCACAGTATCAGTTGCGGGAGCAAAAGTTCAGGTTAAGGTAGGCAGCAAGGCATATAAGAATGCTACTGTAAAAGGCAAGAAGTTTACATTTAAGACTACCAAGCTTAAAAAAGGTACAAAGATTACCGTAAAAGCTACTAAAGATGGTTATAAGACAGCAACAAAGAAAGTAACAGTTAAATAAGCTAATTACATAAATTCATTTTAAGTTAAATAGTATATATGACAGAGACATAACTACAGCAGATAGGGGCTATATAAATAGGTACTAAACAACATGTGTCTAACATTAATAATAAGTTGTGGGTTGCAGGGCCGTACACTTGTAGCACCATAAAAATAGTAATTGTGATTTGCCTTATTATATATAGGTGTAAGTGTTACGATTATTGTGCACTAATATGCGGGAGTTATGTTTTTGTCTTTATATGATATTAATAAATGATATTTAAAATTTATCTTTATAGCAAATCATGTCAAAGACATGGAGAAATATTAAGGAGGAATTAAGAATTATGAGAGGAAAATTTTTAGCTGAGGTTTTGGCTGCAAGCTTAGTGCTTACAATGGCACCTGTAGTTCCTAATGTTGACGCAGATGCAGCACAGAAGTTAAATGTCGGAAGTCAGCAAGGGGGGGGTATAAGTAACCTTCCTGGGCTTAAGGCTGCAAGCGGACCAGCAATAGGTGATGAAAGCGAAGAAACATTAACAGGGGTTAATTGGTGGGGAAGTAATGAAACTGGTAAGAATTATGTTTTAAATGGCAATGGTACTTTGGAGTTATATGTTGCTTATATGGCTAAATCAACTCAGGATGTTCCAGGGGCATTTAGTATTGAATTGGTCAGCGGCGAAGGAGATGCGGCTAAATATATAACAACAAATTCAAATTATGATGTCTGGGGAGAAGGCGCAACAACTTATGAAGGTAAAATTTTGGAACAGGCAAGTGCTATTGTATTAAATCATCAATATAAGGTTTCTGTTGTGCGTACAGATGAGGGGATTGATGTTATATATTATGACTTAACTGCTAATGAGGAGTATCATACATTTAAAGCAACAGGTGTAAGTATGGATACAGAAGTAAACATACATGTAATGGCACAGGCAGGTACTTTTAAGGTTAGTAAATCAGAAATCGATATGGGTGAAATACCACCAGATGGAGAGAATCCTACACCACCAGTAGATGAGAATGCAGAACATCTCTATTCAGGTACTGCATGGTGGACGGGTTCACAGCGTACAGGAGACCAGACAATTAGTGGTGATGGTTCAATCGAATGGTATGTAGGTTATTACGAGAATATTAAGGGTGTAACAGGTGCATTTAGTGTTGAGTTACAATCTGAAAGATATTTTATAACAACAGGTTCAGATGTTAATGCATGGTATGCAGAAGATGCAAAAGGCGATGCTATTACAGGCGTAGCACTTGGCAGTAAAAATGTTGATCTTGGTCATATATACAAAATAACAGTTGCGCGTAGTGGACAGGATTTTAAGATTACATATTTTGATGTAACTGCAAATTCTGTATATGCTGAATTTGAAGCAAAGAATACTAATTTCTTAGAAGGTGATGTAAATGTACATGTAATGGCACAGGTTGGTAAGTATAGGATTGAGAGTGAATCATTTGATACAATGCCAGCGGTTGTTGACAATAATCCGCCATTAGCTACATATCCTCTTCCAGTAGCAACACAGG
>CAMWXG010000003.1 GCA_947178155.1 uncultured Lachnoclostridium sp. | reverse complement strand
TAATTAAGTCTGTGTTCAAAACCATTCTTTTTTTCAAGGCTGTTTATATCAAAAAGTCCATGATGGCTTCCTATAGTAAAGGCTGCAAACTCTGCCGCTAATTTTTGGTATATATCTTCAACATGAAATTTTTTAAGTGTGTATGCGGCTGCTGCAAAAGTATGATTTACTGAACCTCTGTGTACATTTTCACCATTTGTTGCTTTTAAAATATACTCTTGAAATTCGTCTGAAAATTTTCCGGCATCATGCATTATTCCAATATAATAGCCAAAATTTTCAAGTCCCAGAGTTTTGGCTGTAGTACTGCAATATTTGGCGGTATTTTTGCAATGCTCGGATATTGTTTGTATTACATTGATTTCTTTTGAATTAATATCTTTGTCTTTTCGGATATGAGCAATGAATTCTTTACTGCAAAAGTTCATGTTTTCTATACTATTATGGCGATGCATAAAGTATAAGGTTTTACTTTCTGTATCATCTGTGCCAGGCATTTTCTTATATGGTTTATGTGCCATGACAAGATTATATAGGTTTTGTATTCGCTTTTGTGTTGTATAGGATATAGCATTAATGCGGGATTCATCTATATAGTCTTTTGCATTATTTTGGGATAATGTTTCATTAATTAAATCTGCTACATCTGAAAGGCGGTCAAAGTCAATCCAATCAAAGGAGGATACAAGTTTTAATTGCTCAGTATGGTATTTTTTAAATGGCTTGCATGTCTCATTATGTGTGGCATGAATCTGTGCTGTAGTTTTGTCATATCCCAATGAACTGCCACTGTCATATATTGGAGCCATGCCAAGCCATTCTAGTGTTTCAGAATTGCGAAGAAGTCCAAAATTGTTTAAGTGTCTGTCTTCATTGGCAATGATATAATCTAACACAATCATGTGGTCAAGAAAAGATATTACATCTTTTACACCAAGCATTTCACAGCAGTTTATAAAATGCTGATAGATAGAGGTATCATTGGCCTTTTTTTGCATCTTCATGATGTGCCATGCACTGACAAGCTCAGTATTTGGTTTTACAAAGTCTTCACATACACAATAAGGAATTTTATTGTTCCATATCACTGTATACGGCACATGTGGTATTGCAAGACGTTCCATAATTCCTGTAGCAATTGATTCATTAAAGGGCTGTTGCTGAAACGGACCTGAGCCGCCCTTTATAAGACACAGTTTTCCATTAATGCTTTTCCATCTCTTTTTTAAATCACCGTTTGTGGTAATGTCCGGTGATTTAAAATCAAAAAGTTTTGCTTTTTTTTGTTCACCAAACAATATATCACCAATATCATTGGAAAAGGTATTATCAAAAAAGTTGATTTGTTTCCATGTGAGATTTGCTTCTTTAGGGCAGATCCAGTATTGATCTGAAAGACTTAGACCATAACAGCGTGGGAGAAGAACTTTTGTATTAGAAATATCTAAGCTCTTAAGAACTTCGTTAATGCCAAAACGACTTAACGGAATTGAACGATCCTCCCACCATTCATTTAAAGCCGCTCTGCTTGTAATGTTTTTATGTATGGTAACACCAACAGGCAGATGTTTATGTGCATATACTGTATTAATTTTTTGTATAAGACCTGTATCTTCGTTAAGTTCTATGTCTGCTACGGCGATTTGTTTGTGCATGAGCGTATATCTCATCGTTTCACCTCGCTTTTTCCTTTTGTTTATGCGATATCGTTTTTATAAGATAGATTTATTATACAGTTTTTAGTTGCTTATGTCAATGAATTGGTAAGAGAATATAGACTTATGAGTTGTTATATGGTAATATATAAGTCACTGTATTAGAGCATGTTTGAAAATTCATTCTCACGGTTTTCACTCCGCACTTTGTGCTATATTTGTACCAAATTCAGGCAACTTAAGCTAGTACAACGTTTCCTTAATCCCCATATACTTAGTGCTTGATATTTTTGTCAGCGCATTGCCTCCTTCATTTGGTACAAATCTCCCATAAATTGTGGAGTACATCCCATAAAAAGCAATTTTCAAACACGCTTTATGGCTTTTTTGCTGAAAGGAGTTATAAAATATGGAAAAGACCTAAAAGTGAAGACGCTGTATGTTGAAATAACCAAACAGAAAAATAGGTTATATTGGGTAAATTTTGTAGATGTATGGTTTGAATATTGGAATTACCATAAATTTATATGTTTACATTACCGAGGAGAAAAAGATAAAGGGAATCGAATTGGTAGCGGATGCCCTTAATGTAGTTTGAAAATGATGCATCTGCAGATAAGAGTATATCAGAAAACCCATAAAATAAAGGAATTTTAGAAGGAGAATAGAGAAATGAAACTAGGAATTGTCGGCTTGCCCAATGTTGGCAAGAGTACATTATTTAATTCACTTACAAAAGCAGGAGCAGAATCTGCAAATTACCCCTTTTGTACAATAGATCCTAATGTGGGAATAGTTGCAGTGCCTGATGAACGTCTTGAAGTGCTTGCTAAGATGCATAACTCTGCAAAGATTGTGCCGGCTGTTATTGAATTTGTAGATATAGCCGGACTTGTAAAAGGTGCTTCCAAGGGTGAAGGGCTTGGGAATCAGTTTTTGTCTAATATACGTGAAGTTGATGCTATTGTACATGTAGTGCGTTGTTTTGAGGACAGCAATATAGTTCATGTGGATGGAAGTATAAATCCATTGCGCGATATAGAAACTATTAATCTTGAGCTGCTTTTTTCAGATATGGAGGTACTTGAAAGACGTTATGCTAAACTTGTTAAAAGTGTTAAAAATGACAAAACTCTTGTAAAAGAGACAGAGCTGGTTGAAAAACTTAAAGTTCATCTTGAGGAAGGCAAAATGGCCAAAAGTTATGAGCCTGTAGATGATGATGAAAGGGATATTCTTGAATCTTTTAATCTATTGACATATAAGCCTACAATTTATGCTGCAAATGTTTCAGAAGATGAGCTTGCAGAAGATGCATCAGATAATGAATATGTAAAATCGGTACGTGATTATGCAGAAAAGGAAGGTTCAGAAGTATTTGTAATTTGTGCACAGATTGAACAGGAAATTGCAGAGCTTGATGATGATGAGCGCAGGGAATTTCTTGATGACCTTGGGCTTAAAGAATCAGGACTTGAAAAGATGATACGTGCAAGTTATACTCTGCTTGGACTTATCAGTTTTATTACATCAGGAGAGATGGAAACAAAGGCCTGGACTATACAGATGGGAACAAAGGCGCCACAGGCAGCAGGAAAGATTCATTCTGATTTTGAAAGAGGTTTTATTCGTGCAGAAGTTGTAAGTTATGATAATCTTGTGGATTTGGGCAGCATGGTTAAAGCAAAAGAAAAAGGACTTGTGCGCTCAGAGGGAAAGGAATATGTTGTACAGGATGGTGATGTAGTATTATTCCGTTTTAATGTATAAGATTGTTTGTGCCGATGCAGGGGTATGACTGGTAGTGTAATTACAACATTGGCAAGTAAGGAGGCAGTATGGGTGCTGATGTCAGATTTCCACATTTGGGGATTGAAATTGAAAATTTAGGCAAAAGTATTGATATAGGCGGATTTTCGATTGCGTACTATGGGATAATCATATCATTGGGAATGATATTTGGATATCTAATGGCAGCTTATCAGGCAAAAAGAACGAATCAAAGTGCAGAGATGTATCTTGACCTTGCATTGTGGGATATAGTATTTGCAGTAGTAGGTGCAAGGACTTATTATGTTATATTTAGCTGGGATTATTACAGTAAAAATCCTGCAGAGATAGTAAATACACGCGGAGGCGGTATGGCAATATATGGAGGTATTATTGCAGGCGTTATTACAACATTTGTATTTTCAAAAGTGAGAAAAGTATCTTTTCTACGTCTCGTAGATACAGCATGTGCGGGTCTTCTAGTAGGTCAAATAATAGGTCGCTGGGGAAACTTTTTTAATAGAGAAGCATTTGGAGGCTATACAGATAGCTTTTTAGCGATGCAGTTAAAGGAAGCTGACGTAAATACATCATATATTAATGCAGAACTTTTAGAGCATATTGCAACGGTTGATGGTGTTAGATATATACAGGTTCATCCAACATTTTTATATGAGAGTATGTGGAACATTATAATTTTGATAATAATACTTATTTTTACAGAGCGAAGGAAGTATAATGGACAGTTATTTTTAATATACTTACTTGGCTACGGTCTTGGAAGAGTATGGATAGAAGGACTTAGGACAGACCAGCTAATATTGTTTGGAACAGGCATAGCAGTATCTCAGATACTTTCGGCATTAGTTGCAATAGCATCCGCAGGACTTCTAATATATAATTATAAAAAAGGAACTTGTGTACATAAATAGTACACAGGTTTCTTTTTTATCAAATAGAAAAATTCTCTTATTTGATAAAAATGTTTTGTTAGAGCATGTTTGAAAATTCATTTAATTTTATATGGAAAAAATTCCCATATAGAGTCTTTGTCGGGGTTAAATAAAACAGAAATAGGAAGAAAACTGGAATTTAGAAGGGAAATAATAAAAGACTGTCAGTTTTAGTAATGAAAAAGCACTTGCTAAATTCCCATAAAAGTTATATTATTATCTTATAAGTGGGAAAAAGTGGTGGCAAAATTATATAAAGTGGTAGAAAGTGGGGTGATTGTAATGTTTATGGGCCAGTATGAACATACTATTGACTCAAAAGGCAGGACAATTATTCCAGCAAAATACCGTGAGGGGCTTGGAGAAACATTTGTAGTAACAAGAGGGCTTGATGGCTGTCTTTTTCTTTACCCTTCATTAGAGTGGCAGGAGTTTGTGGACAAGCTTCAGAAGCTTCCTTCAAGCCAAAAGACAAGAAAAATACAAAGGCAGTTTCTTTCCAAAGCAATGGAGGTTACACTTGATAAGCAGGGAAGGATACTTATACCAGCGATGTTGCGTGAACAGGCAGGTCTTGAAAAAGATATTGTGTTTGTGGGTATGATGAACCGTGTGGAAGTGTGGGATAAGTCGCTTTTGGCTAAAGAAGAGTCACAGGAAGATGATTTATCGCTTGATGAGGCTATGGATGAGCTTGATATTTCATTATAAATGGAATTGGAGGAGATATGGAATTTGTACACAAACCCGTACTGTTGGAGGAAGTCATTGAGGGGCTACAGGTTAAGCCTGATGGGATTTATGTAGATGGGACACTGGGCGGAGCAGGACATGCAGAGCGTGTCTGTGAAAAGCTTGGGGAAAACGGACATTTCATTGGCATTGATAGAGATGCAGATGCTGTACGTACAGGTGCAGAAAGGCTTAAAAGATTTGAAAGTACAGCAGATGTGGTGCGGAGCAATTATTTAGATATGGCATCAGTCATTAAAAGTCTTGGTGTTGATAAAGTTGATGGTATACTTCTTGATTTGGGTGTATCATCGTTTCAGCTTGACACTGCAGAGAGAGGATTTTCATATCGTATGGATGCGCCGCTTGACATGCGTATGGATGACAGGCAGGAACTTACTGCAAGAGATGTTGTTAATGAATATTCTGAAAGTGAATTGTTTCGTATTATCAGGGATTATGGAGAGGATAAGTTTGCGGGAAGGATAGCGGGAAATATAGTTAAGGAACGTGCTAAAGAACCTATACTTACAACATCACAGCTTGTCAGGATTATTGATTATTCTATACCTATGAAGATGAAAAGACGGGGAGGACACCCAGCAAAGCGGACATTTCAGGCTATAAGGATAGAAGTGAATCAGGAGCTTGATATACTAGAACAAAGTATTAACGAAATGATCGATTTACTTAATCCTAATGGAAGATTTTGCATAATCACATTTCATTCGCTTGAAGACAGAATAGTAAAACGTGCATTTAAAAAAGCACAAAATCCATGTACATGTCCGCCAAATTTTCCAGTATGTGTATGTGGCAATGTATCTAAAGGGGAAGTGGTAGGAAGAAAGCCTATTATTCCAGGGGAGGACGAGGTTAAATTAAATCCACGTTCAAAAAGTTCAAAGCTTCGGATATTTAAGCATAATTAATTTTATATCCTTTTATGTGAAACAAAAGAAAAACTATCAGAAAAATCTGAGAACTAATATGTAAATGCAAAAGATTGTATTTGCAGGAAAGGAAGAATAAAATGGCTAACGTATCAAATCGACGTATGAATAATCGGAGCAGACAACATAGACAAGCAGCAGATTACAGAAGAAATTCTTATGTTGATGGAAATACTGTAAGAAAATTAAATACTGTTCCAGAGCGAAGGCGTGAAGAAACTACAAGAAAAGCACCAAAAAGGCGTTCACAGAAAAATCCAGTAAGAAATCCAGTGAGTTTAGCTGGAATTGATGGTGCATCATTTATGTTTATGTTTTTGGCATTGTCTGTTGTAATTTTGGTTTCTCTTTCATATGTCCAAATACAAAATAATGTGCGTGATATGAAAAAGGAGATTGTTTCATTACAGTCTGATATAGAAGAACAGAAGGAGAAAAATGATATAAAGTATAATGAAATTGTAGCAAGTGTTGATTTGTCAGAAATATACAGGCGGGCAACAAAAAAGTTGAATATGGTAATGGCAGATGGTAATAAAGTTTATAAATATCGCAATAAAAAGAGTAATATGGTCAAACAACATGCAGATATACCAGAAGCAGATGATTAGAAATGTATATTCTGGAGGCTTAATATGAGTAGAAAAGCAGTTGATACAAGGAAGAAGGTAAGAGTTGCTAAAAAGTTTATGTTTGCAAGGCTTTTGTGTGTATTTGGCATTGTCCTTATTGTAAGTATATGTCTTGTAGTGCGTATTGCATATTTAAATGAAACAAAGGGAAATACATATGAAAAAAAAGTGCTTGCTCAGCAGAGTTATGTAAGTAATGTAATAAAATATAAAAGAGGTGATATAACTGACAGAAATGGAAATAAGCTTGCGACAAGTGTAAAGGTATACAATCTTATACTTGATCCACAGATAATATTATCAGATGAGAAATTTTTAGAGCCTACGATGAAAGCACTTAAAGATGTATTTGGAATATCTAATAAAAAGGTTAAAAAGATACTTGAGGACAGACCTACATCTCATTATTATGTAATGGAGGATTATAAGAGTCTTTCATATAATAAGGTTGCTGAGTTTGAGAAGCTTTTGGAAAAGAGCGATAAAAAAGATGATGACAGTTATAAGTATATAAAGGGTGTATGGTTTGAAGAGGAGTATATAAGAAATTATCCATATTCAACAGTTGCCTGTGATGTTATTGGTTTTTGTGCATCAGATGAGAGCGGCGCATGCGGAATCGAGATGCAGTATAATTCATCACTTAGCGGTTCATATGGACGCAAATATGGCTATTATGATTCCGGGCTTAATCTTGTGCAAAAGGTAAAGCCAGCTGTGAATGGCAATACAGTAGTTTCTACTATTGATGTTAATGTTCAGGGAATACTTGAGCAGCATATTGACAGTTTTGAAAGCAGAATAGGTTCTGAACATATAGGCTGCATAATAATGAATCCAAACAATGGAGAAATTTATGCTATGGCATCATATCCCACATTTGATTTGAATAATCCAAGTGATTTGTCAGCATTTTATTCAAAAAGTACTCTTAAAAAGATGAGTGATAAGGAAAAGCATGAAAAACTTAATGCATTGTGGCGCAATTATTGCGTAAGTGATTCATATGAACCAGGCTCCACTCTTAAACCTATGGTTGTTGCAGCAGCGCTTGATGAAGGTGTTTCATATGATGGGGAGTTATTTAATTGTGATGGAGGACAGCAGGTTGCAGACAGATATATTAGATGTGTTGCAAATGCAAGTGGCGGGCATGGGATGACTTCTTTGTGTCAGTCACTTAAGTGGTCATGCAATGACGTACTTATGAAACTTGGGGAAAGACTTGGTAAAACATCATTTTTAAGTTACATGAAAGAATTTGGGTATGGAAGTAAAACAGGAATAGATTTACCAGGTGAGGCTTCTGGTGCCGTATTTGATGAAAGTACGATGGGGCCTGTGCAGCTTGCAACATCAAGTTTCGGTCAAAGCCAGACTGCTACAATGGTACAGATGGCAGCAGCGTTTTGTGCAGTTATAAATGGAGGAAATTATTACCAGCCACATATAGTAAAAGAGATTAGTACAGAATCAGGTGCAGTAGTAAGCTCAAATGATGACATGCTTGTAAGAAGGGTTATTACTGAGGATACAAGTAAGCTTATAAGAGAATACTTATATAAGACAGTTGCAGATGAAGATGGTACTGCAAGTCCGGCAAGGGTAAAAGGGTATGAAATAGGTGGCAAAACAGGTACTGCCCAAAAACAGCTTGCAGGAAAAGGCAAAAACCTTGTTTCATTTATTGGATTTACACCTGAGGATGATCCTGAGGTTATGATTTATGTTGTTGTAGATGAGCCTCATGTAGAAGATCAAGGACATAGTACCTATGCTACAGAGTTTGCAAGTGGTGTTATGAAAGATATTCTGCCTTTCTTAGGTAATTATCCATCTAATTCAAGCAAAAAGAGCAAAACAAAAAATAAAGCATCTAAAGTTAAACTTCCTTCTACAAAAGATGGAAGGCTTATAGAAATGCCTAACGGCGGATATGTTGTTGGGGGTTATGATGTAGCACAGTAGTATAAAACAATTTTCAGACACACTCTGGCATATAACTAATAAAGAGCATATTTTGGCTTTTTTGCGCATATTTTTCATTAAAATTGATAGTGGGAATTAAAATATGAAAACATGCAAAACAGCGCAGAAGCAGAGATTTATATTTGCCTATATGGTAGTCTGTATATTAACTGTTATGTTATTATGCAGACTTGCTTATTTAATGTTATGTAAGGCAGATTATTATGGCTCAAAGGCAAAAGATGTACAGCAAAGAGAGAGAAGTATAAAGGCACAGAGGGGAATTATATATGACAGAAATGGTGTTGTCTTAGCAGGCAACAAGCCTGTATCTACTATTTCAGTAATACACAATCAGATTAAGGAACCTGAAAGGGTTATATCAGTTTTGTCAAAGATGCTGTCAATTGATGAGGAAAAAGTCAGGAAAAGAGTTGAAAAGGTATCATCGATAGAGAGAATTAAGTCAAATGTAGATAAAGAAACATCTGATAAAATACGGGATTTGGGGCTTGATGGGGTTATGGTAGATGAAGATTATAAGAGATATTACCCATACGGAAATCTTGCGTCAAAGGTTATAGGATTTACAGGTGCAGACAATCAGGGGATTATCGGGCTTGAAGTAAGTTATGACAAATATTTGCAGGGGGAGGACGGCTGCATACTTACAATGACTAATGCAAGGGGCATAGAGATTGAAGGCGCAGCAGAGGATAGAATAGAACCTATTGCAGGGAGTAGTTTTTATACAAGCCTTGATATAAATATACAGAAATTTGCGCAGCAGGCAGCAGAAGATGCTTTAGAAGCCAAACAGGCTAAAAGTGTACGTATAATAATGATGAATCCACAAAATGGTGAAATTTATGCAATGGTAAATGCGCCTGAATTTGATTTGAATGAACCATACAAAGTCAAAGGCTCAGAAAGTATGACACAAGAGCAGCTAAATGAAGTGCTTAATACAATGTGGAGAAATAATTGTATCAGTGATACATATGAGCCGGGTTCAACATTTAAGGTTTTTACAGCTACATCAGCGCTTGAAGAGGGGGTAGTAAAAGAGTCAGATTCATTTAACTGTCCGGGGTTTAAGGTGGTTGAGGACAGAAGGATAAGGTGTCATAAGACAACAGGTCATGGTGCTGAGAATTTTGTTCAGGGAGTGCAAAATTCATGTAATCCTGTGTTTATGGAAGTTGGTGCCAGACTTGGTGTAGATAAAGTGTTTGAATACCTTGCTAAGTTGGGTATACTAGAAAAGACAGGAATAGATGTACCAGGGGAGGCGGCTACTATTATGCACAAAAAAGAAAATGTTGGAGCAGTAGAGCTTGCAACAATGTCTTTTGGACAGTCATTTCAGCTTACGCCTGTCAGACTGCTTACAACTGTCAGTGCTGTAATTAATGGGGGAACTCTTATTACGCCTCATTTTGGTGTAAAACTTGTAAGCAGTGATGGCGAAGATGTAAAGAACCTAACTTATAATGAGAAAGAAGAAGCAATATCAAAAGATACATCAGATCGCATGAAGGCAATACTTGAAACAGTGGTATCCGAAGGCGGCGGTAAAAAGGCGGCTGTTGAAGGATACAAAGTTGGAGGCAAAACAGGTACTTCTGAGAAGCTTCCAAGGAGCAGTAATAAATATATAGCCTCATGCTTAGGGTTTGCACCTGCTGATAATCCAGTGGTGCTTGCACTTGTACTTATAGATGAGCCAGAAGGGATATATTATGGAGGTACAATAGCAGCTCCGATTATATCAAAGCTTTTGGACGATGCATTGCCATATCTTGGAATCGAGAGGCAGCCTACAGAGGAGGAAGATAAAGAAGAGTAATGCAATGAGGTTAGATAGCTATGAATTACATGAGTGCAGTGATACCCGTACTTATGGCATTTGCCATAAGTGTTGTGTTGTGTCCCATTATAATACCTTTCTTAAGAAAAATGAAGTTTGGACAATACGTAAGAGAAGATGGACCGGCATCGCATTTGAAAAAGGCTGGTACTCCTACTATGGGGGGAATTATAATTCTTGTTTCCATAACAGCAACCTCTTTGATGTATATAAATGGAAACAGAGAAATATTACCAGTTCTTTTTTCAACAGTCGGCTTTGGAATGATAGGTTTTCTTGATGACTATATAAAGGTGGTAATGAAGCGTTCATTAGGGCTTACACCAATGCAAAAGCTGACGCTTCAGGCTGTTGTTGCAGGAATATTTGTATATTATTATTTTGTAAAGCTTGATTATAAACCAGAATTTCTTCTGCCATTTACAGGTGGGATACATGCCGGGGTATATATTTCAATGCCGGTACCATTGTTTGTTGTTTTTGTCTATTTTGTAATGCTTGGAACTGTAAATGGAACTAATTTTACAGATGGGCTTGATGGTCTTGCATCCAGTGTAACTCTTCTTGTAGCTGTATTTTTTACAATAGCTGCAGCATCGGCAGAGAGTGGTACTGTGCCGGTTACTGCTGCAGCCATCGGTTCACTTATGGGTTTTCTGCTTTATAATGTATATCCTGCAAGCGTATTTATGGGAGACACGGGTTCACTTGCGCTTGGTGGATTTGTGTCATCTGCAGCTATAATGATTAAGATGCCTTTATTTATAGTTATAGCAGGTGCTGTTTATCTTATAGAAGTATTATCTGTTATAATACAGGTTGGTTATTTTAAGATAAGCGGAGGAAAAAGAATTTTTAAGATGGCTCCGCTTCATCATCATTTTGAACAATGTGGCTGGTCGGAGGTAAAGATTGTAACTGTATTTTCGATTATAACAGCAATAATGTGTCTTGTGGCATTTGCTGCTATGTAGGTGAGGATTGTTATTTGTGGCTTTGATATTTTAAGTGAGTAATAATTTTGGAGGAATTTGTATGCGGTTTAATGATAAAACGTTTCTTGTCGTTGGTACAGGAAAAAGCGGAATTTCTGCTGTAAATCTTCTTACAAAGATGGGAGCAGACATAATCGTTCAAGACAGCAATGATAAGCTTGACAAAGAAGAGATAAGGTCAAACTTTGGTTCAAAAGAGTTAAATAAGGATTTAAGGATTGTACTTGGTGATATTGATGAAGATACATTGTCATGTATTGATATTGCTGTTATCAGTCCTGGTGTTCCAATAGACAGTCTGCTTGTATCAAAGCTTAAAAAAAGAGAAATACCTGTATGGGGCGAGATTGAGCTTGCATATATATGTTCAAAAGGCTCACTGTATGCAATAACAGGAACCAATGGCAAGACTACAACTACAGCACTTACAGGCGAGATAATGAAAACATTTTATAAAGATGTATATGTGGTTGGCAATATAGGTATGCCTTATACAGATTATGCACTTAAAACAGATGAAAATAGTGTGACAGTTGCAGAGATAAGCAGTTTTCAGTTAGAAACTATACATCAGTTTAAGCCTGATATCAGTGCAGTATTAAATATTACCCCTGACCATTTAAATCGGCATCATACTATGGAATGTTATATTAATACAAAGCTTGACATTGCAAAGAACCAGACACAAGACAATATATGTGTGCTTAATTATGATGATGAGAATTTAAAAGGAGCAGATGTTGGAGCAAAGGTATTTTGGTTTAGCAGCAGGCATATATTAGAACGTGGAATATGGCTTGAGGGTGAAGATATTATTTATAAAGATGACAAACGTATAAAAATATGTACAATACATGACATGAAGCTTTTGGGAAAGCATAATTACGAAAATGTGATGGCAGCAGTTGCTATAGCAATGCATGCGGGAGTTCCTGTAGAGTGTATAAGGAAAGCTGTAAAGGATTTTAATGCTGTTGAACATCGTATTGAATTTGTGTGTGAAGTAAATGGCGTGAAGTATTATAATGATTCAAAAGGTACTAATCCTGATGCCGCAATAAAGGCTGTTGAGGCAATGATTACGCCTACTGTTGTAATTGGAGGCGGATATGATAAACAATCTGATTATGGCGAATGGATTGATTCATTTAAGGATAAGGTTAAATGTCTTGTACTTCTTGGAGATACAGCAGATAAGATAGAAAGAGCAGCATTAGATAAGGGATTTGCTGACATTATCAAAACATCTTCACTTGAAGAGGCAGTAAAGATAAGCAGCGAGCAGGCAGTACCAGGTGATGCAGTGCTTCTTTCGCCAGCATGTGCAAGTTGGGATATGTTTAAAAATTATGAAGAAAGAGGCAGACTTTTTAAGGAATATGTAGGTAAACTTTGAAAAAGTTTTTGAGTGTGATTAAAATTTAAAGAGAGGGGAATGAGCAGTGTCAGGAAAAAGACGAAAAAAAAGTTATTTGAAATCATTCACCCAATATGATTATATGCTTCTTTTTATGACAGCAGGTATAGCCCTGTTTGGAGTAATAATGATATACAGTGCAGGATATTACACAGCATCGGTATTTAATAATCCATTTCGTTTTGTAAAGTCACAGCTTACAGCACTTGGTATGGGTGCGGTTGTTATGTTTATAATATCAAGAATTGATTATCAGATATTTTTGCAGCCTGTTGTCAGGGGAAAATATACGATAACATTGGTACATATTACTTATATAGCTGCTCTTGTACTTCAAATAGCAGTGCTCTTTATCGGAGAAGAGTATAATGGTGCGAAAAGGTGGATTAAGATTGGCCCACTACAGTTACAGCCATCAGAGATTACTAAAGTAGCTGCAATACTTTTTATAGCATATGCGGTATATAGAAACAGAAAGGCATTAGATCGGTTTATGGGGTTTATATGTATCATGATATATATGCTGCCGCTAATTGCCCTTATTGCTAAGGAAAACTTGAGTTCTGCCATAATAGTGGCAGGGATTTCGGTAGGAATGTGCTTTATTGCAAGCAATAAAAACGGCTATTTTATAGCATGTGTGTTGCTGTTTGCAGGTCTGATATGTTTGTATATTATATTTGGTGATGCATTTCGTATGCAGCGTATACAAATTTGGCTGAATGTAGAAACACATCCAAAGGCTCATCAGATTAAGCAGGGACTTTATGCTATTGCATCAGGAGGTCTTTTTGGAAAAGGTCTTGGGCAGAGTATGCAAAAACTGGGGTACATTCCAGAAGCATATAATGATATGATATTTGCTGTAATATGTGAGGAACTTGGAATAGTTGGTGCAGTTCTTGTTATAATCGCATTTTTGGTGCTTTTTTGGAGAATAGTTGTAATAGCCTGCCATGCACCAGATATATTTGGTACAATGTTATGTGTAGGAGTAATGGTTCAGCTTGCCATACAGGTTGTAATAAATGTGGCTGTAGTTACCAATTCAATACCTTCTACAGGAATACCACTTCCTTTCATAAGTTATGGAGGTACGTCAGAGATAATTATGCTTGCTGAGATGGGTTTGGTATTGGGTGTGTCAAGACAAATAAGACAGGTGTAGTATATGAGGCGCATAAAGAGGATATTTACATTTTTATTAACTATAATTATAATAATATCTTTCAGTTTGTTTATTATATATTATTGGTTTCACATTGATAGTGTTAAGATAACAGGTATAGATATATATACTGAGGAAGAAATTAATGAATTGGTTTTTGCAAGAGAATTGTCAGATAATGAACTGGTGTTTTGGATATACAGCAAGTTATTTGGAATAGATAAGCTTCCGTTTATAGAGGATATTGATGTAAAATATGTAAGTCATAACAGTATTGAAATCAATGTATATGAAAAGACTTTAAGTGGCTGTATAAAATATATGGGACATTTTGTATATTTTGATAAAGATGGCAGAGTGCTTGAAAGTCTTTCTGAACATAAACAGGGAGTACCTATAGTTACAGGTATTGAGTTTTGCGACTTTACACTGGGTGAACAGTTTGATGTTGATGATGATACACTTTTTAAGGCAATAATGAATGTTTCACAGCTTATAAGCCACTATAATATAGATGTGAAGAGAGTTCATGTTAATAAAGGTGATATTATGATTTATTCAGGAAATGTACAGATACATCTTGGTAAAAGAGCTTTTTATGATGACCAGCTTGCAGCTTTGTCAAGTGTACTTAAGACTGCGAATAAGATGAAACTTAGTGGAGTTATAGATATGGAAAATTATAAATCAGGTGACAAAATAGTATTAAAAAAGAATTAAATAAAAAAGAACAAAATTTCTCTTGATTATTTTACTCTGAATTAGTATTATATAAAATATGGGGGAATATGAGATTGTATGATTGAAGGAGGAGCCCGCTTTGTTAGAGATAAAGACGAATGAGGCAGATTTTGCCGCAAAAATATTGGTTATAGGCGTTGGCGGCGGTGGAAACAATGCCGTCAACAGAATGATAGAGGAAGGTATACTAGGTGTAGAATTTATATGTATTAATACTGATAAACAGCATCTTTTAACTTGTAAGTCACCTACATGTCTTCAAATAGGTGAGAAACTTACTAAAGGACTTGGAGCAGGGGCAGATCCAGAAGTTGGAAGGGCTGCTGCTGAGGAGAACAGAGAAGAGATTACAGAACTTATAAAAGGTGCTGAAATGGTATTTGTAACATGTGGTATGGGCGGCGGTACAGGAACAGGTGCAGCTCCTGTAGTAGCTGAGATATCTAAACAGCTTGGAATACTTACCGTAGGCATTGTGACTAAGCCATTCCGTTTTGAGGCAAAGAATCGTATGAACAATGCTCTCTCCGGAATAGATAAACTAAAAGAAAACGTAGATACACTTATTGTAATTCCTAATGACAAGCTTCTTGAAATTGTAGACAGGCGTACTACAATGCCTGATGCGCTTAGGAAGGCTGATGAGGTATTGCAACAGAGTGTGCAGGGAATAACTGACCTTATTAATATGCCGGGACTTATTAATCTGGACTTTGCAGATGTACAGACAGTCATGAAGGACAAGGGAATTGCACATATAGGTATAGGTGTTGGAAGCGGAGATGAAAAATGTCTTGACGCTGTTAAGCAGGCTATATCAAGTCCTTTGCTTGAAACAACGATTGAAGGTGCATCACACCTTCTTATAAATATTTCAGGTATGGATGTAGGATTGCAGGAAGCAGGCGAAGCAGCTTCTTATGTGGAAGAGCTTGCAGGTGAGGACAGTACAATTATATTTGGTACCAGTGATGGTTCAGAACCTGATGTGGTAAAAATTACAGTAATTGCTACAGGGCTTGAGAAAAGTAATGCAAAACCAAATACACAGACGCAGACGTCATTTACAAACAATCTCAGGACGCGTACTAATTTCCCTACAAATGATGGACAGATGTCTTCACAAAATACACAGCAGCCTTCAGGAGTTACTGTACAGCCTACAATTATACAGCAGCCTGTCGGCGGTCAGAATCAGATGCCACCAATTTCTGATCCTATATATTATAACAGACCTGGAGATGATGGTGGAATTAAGATTCCAGAGTTTTTGCAGAAAAATAAGAACAGAAATAAATAAAATGTAAAATATACATAATAGTTTTTAGTCCTGACAGTAGGTATATGTCAGGACTTTGTTACTATTCACATGACAAAGCAACATGGAGGTTTATATGAAGCGGTTTAGTACAATAATGATTATTATTAACAAGTATAGATTACAAATTATGATAACTATTAAGGCGCTGCTTATATTTTTTGGTGTTATCTTAGTACAGGTTGCATCAGCAACATTGTGCGTATTAGGATATTATTTGGTTAATGCAGTGTCAGGAGAAGCATATGTAGATACAATAAGAAAACTTTATTATATGACAGAAAATGGAAGCACATTTTTAATGATACTATCAGTAATTAGTGCATCAATTTCTTTTATATGGTGTGCAATATTGTACAGACGTTCAAGCTGGCGTGATGACAGTATTGATTACCATAAAGTATTTTCGGTAAATAATACGGCATTTATATTTGCATCAGGCATAGGAGGGTGTGTAGTGCTTACAACACTGCTTTCCATACTTATGAGTCTTAATCCGTCTATATTTACGAATTATAATCAGGTAATGGAAAACCTTGATATGAGCAAAGGAGTATTGACTATATTATATGTAATTATTATTGGACCTATATCAGAGGAATTAATATTCAGGGGAGCGATATTTGACAGATTTCGGACTGCATATCCTTTTTGGATTGCCAATGCACTTCAGGCATTGCTTTTTGGGGTATATCATATGAATTTAATTCAGGGTTTATACGCTTTTCTGCTGGGTATGCTTCTTGGAATGATTGCGTATGCGACAGGCAGTATACTTGCATCAATCGCAACACATATAATATTTAATGCTACAACATATTTACTGCAGGCTGCTGCTTTAAATGGGGGTATAGTGTTTTTTGTATTGCTATTAATATCAATTATTGTTCTGTTTTTAGGTGTCCGTTATTATATAAATATGTGTTTAAAGAAACTTGAAAAAGAAGCTGAATTATAAGACAGGGGGATTTTTATGGGAAACATGATAGCGGATTATGAGCAATTTGATAATGTTTTGTCAATATTAGCCCAATGTACAGATGATTATTTATTTATATATGATTTAAAGGAGGACCATTATAAGATTACAAAAAGGGCTGTAGATGTATTTAAGTTTGATGAGGCAGATTTTTACAATGCTTCAGAAGTTCTTCATGAATGTGTATATATTGAGGACAGGCTGATGTTTAAAACAAGCATAGAAATGTTAAAGTCAGGTGAAACAGATAAACATGATCTTGAGTACAGATGGATTGATAAAAGTGATAATCCGATTTGGATTAGCTGTAGAGGAAAAATTATCTATGACAATGACAGAAATGTACATTATCTGGTCGGAAGGATAGCAGAACTTGGCAGAAAAAATAAGATTGATAATATTACAGGACTTTACAGGGAGGTTGTTCTTAGAAATGATATTGTCAATATGAGGCGCGATATGGTATACAGCGGGTTTTTGCTTCTTATAGGGATAGATAATTTTAAAGATATAAATGAACACTATGGCAAGGAGAGAGGGAATAAGATTTTGCATAGTCTTGCAGGATGCATACGGAAATGTATTAAAAGTACAGCTAAGATATACCGTATGAGTGGTGATGAGATTATGATATTTTATGATGATATCAATACAACATTTAATGAACCAGCAAAAGAGTTGTATAAGAAAATAAGAAGTGCAGTAGATGATATGATAAGAGAGAATGCATATGAACTCTTTTATACAATATCTGCTGGAGCAGCATATTTTACGGAAAATGATGCCGGTGACCTTAATCTTTTAGATCAGGCAGAGTTTGCACTTCGCCTTGCAAAAGTACGTGGTAAAAATATGTATGTTAAATATCTGCAGAAAGATTATGTTGATTATGTTATAAAACTTGATATGCAGGAGCATTTAAGGAAAGCTGTAGAAAATGATTTTGAGGGATTTGAGCTTTATTATCAGCCAATAGTAAATATTGAGGAAAAAAGTATACTTGGTGCAGAGGCGCTTCTTAGGTGGCGTATAGCAGGAGATATAGTTTCTCCTGGAGATTTTATACCATTGCTTGAGGAGAGCGGACTTATCATACCTGTTGGAAAATGGGTGATAGAAACGGCTATGAAACAGTGTATAAAGTGGCAGAAGGTATGCCCTGATTTCAGGGTGAGCATAAATCTTTCTTTTGTACAGATTAAAAAGAGTGATGTTTTGCATGATATAGATTCATGTATTGAGAGGCTTGGTTTTCAAAGCCGCAATGTTCTTTTTGAAATTACTGAAAGCGGAGAGCTTGAGGTGGGATTTATGACAAAAAATGTTCTTGAAGCTTTTCATAGGAGAAGCCTTAATCTTGCAATAGATGATTTTGGTACAGGTTATTCTAATTTAAGGTATATTAAGGACATGATGTTTAATCTTGTAAAGATTGATCAGGCATTTATAAGAGGGATAAGAGATAGTAAGTATGATTATATGGTGGTAAAGCAGTTTACAGAACTTGCACATAGCCTTAATCTTAAAGTCTGCTACGAGGGAGTTGAGACAGAAGAAGATTTTAATTGTGTAAGGGAGCTTAAACCAGATTATATACAGGGCTATTATTTTGCAAGACCTGTAAGTAGTACGGAATTTGAAGAAAACTATCTTGGAAAGTCAAATCTATTTATATAAAAAGCATAGATTATTTTGACAGTTATAATTGATAGGTATTATGGAGGTTTCAATGAAAAAAAGTTATTTGAAAAAATTGTATAATAATTGTATAATGCGTCTTTTAGTGATTTTTATCATTATATGTACATTAACCGGCTGTAATGTTTCAGATGCTACAGGTGATGCATACAAGGCTTTTTCAGATGCATATACCCTCGAAAATGAAAATAAAAAGAGTGAGGATTTAGAAGATAAGCTTATTGTGCATTATATTGATGTTGGTCAGGGCAGCAGTACACTGATAGAAATTGACAGTCATTATATGCTTATTGATGGAGGTGACAGAGCGTATTCATCTACAGTTGTCACATATCTTAAAAATCTTAAGATTCAAAAGCTTGATTATGTGATTGTCACACATTATGATGCCGACCATTTAAATGGTGTTGTTGGTGCACTCAACGTATATGATGCGGATGTACTTTTTGCACCTGATTATGAGGCAGACAGCAAGATATATGCTTCCTTTAAGGAGCTGATTAAGAAAAAAGGAATAGAGCCTCTAAATCCGGTAGTTGGTGCAAAGTATGAAATTGGTGATGCTGAGTTTACAATACTTGCACCAAATGATACGCATTATAGTGATGCTAATGATTATTCTATTGCAATAAAGCTTGAATATGGTGATACTTCATTTGTATTTACAGGTGATGCTGAAACAGAGAGTGAATATGAAATGCTGGAAAATGGTATTGATGTGTCTTGTAATGTGTATCTTGCAGGTCATCATGGGAGCAAATATTCATCATCGCAGGCATTTATGCAGGCAACTAAGCCTGAATATGTTGTAATAAGTGTTGGTAAAGATAATAAATATGGACATCCGGCAGAAGAGGCGCTGGCGAGGTTTGCAGCAATGGGGTGTACAGTTTACAGGACAGATGAATGTGGCGATATTATAGCAGAAAGTGATGGCAGGAATATAACATTTAGAGCATCTAAAAAAAGAAATATAAATGATAAAAAGACAATAAATGACAACAGTAATGATACTGACAGTACCAATAATACAAAGGGAAAATACATAGGAAATGTAAAATCAAAGAAATATCACTTAGAAGACTGTGGTTCACTTCCGGATGAAGCGAATCGAATATATTTTAAATCAAAAAAAGAGGCAAAGGATGCAGGCTATAGTGCCTGTGGGAATTGTGAACCATAAAAAATGTGTAACACGCTCTGGTTAGATATACCAGAGCGTGTTTTAAAGTGATTAAGATATTACAAAGTTTAAAGTTTTGCTATATATTTCTAATAAGCTGAAAAGAATTCATAAGCTGCTGCATTGTAATTGCCTGTTCATTAAGTTCTGTGGAAGCAGCAGCACTTTCCTCTGATGTTGCAGAGGTGTTTTGAACTACATCTGATATTTGGCTTATTCCTATGTTAAGCTGCTGTAATGCACTGGATTGTTCTTTTGAATCATCTGCAATTTTATCAACATAATCTGTAGATTGTTTTGCACCAGCCACAACTTGTATGAGAGTTTTAGCAGTATCGTCTACAATTTTTGTTCCATTGCTTACTGCCTCTAAAGCACATGAGATAAGTTGTGCAGTATTTTGTGATGCTATCTGACTTTTATTGGCCAAAGAACGTATTTCATCTGCTACAACTGCAAAACCTTTGCCAGCTTCACCAACTCTGGCAGATTCTACAGCAGCATTTAAGGCTAAGATATTTGTCTGGAATGCTATATTCTCAATAGTGTCTATAATTTTGCTGATTTGAGATGAGCTGTCGGAAATCAGCTGCATTGCTTTAACAAGTTCGGACATTTGTTGGTTACATAAATGTAATACATCAGAAGCTTCATTTGTAATGCTTCTGGCGTTTTGAGCATTTTGAGCCATTTGAGTCATACGTTCAGATAAATCATTGATAGTAGCAGACAATTCTTCAACAGAAGCTGCCTGTTCAGTTGCGCCTTGTGCAAGGTTTTGTGCACCGGTAGCTACTTGATCAGCCCTGTTTGTAACTAAATCAGAAGAGTTAATAATTTCTGATAATATAGTGTTTAATGAATCAAGTATAGTAGTAAGTGATTCTTGTATTGGTTTAAAATCTCCAATATATTCTATATCAATAGATTGATTCATATTCCCAGTTGCCATCTTTGAAAGTTTATCTGAAATATCTCCGATATATTGTTTTAAGGAGCTTTTTGTATTGTGAATAGAATTCACAAGCATACCTATTTCTGATGTATCCGGTACAAGACTGAATTCAGAATTAAGATTTCCGGCGGCAATTTTGCTCATTTCTTTTTCAATAGCACGGACAGGTTTAATTACTCTTCTAAGATTATAAGCCGTATAAATAATTTGAAGTACAATTGAGATGCAAATTATTATCCAAACTAGTTGACCTAACATTTTACATGTTTCATTTAACTCTGAAATTTCATTGGCAGTTCTGGTATTAAGTTTAGTCAGAAAATCATTTTTTAGTTGGTTTATTTGGGTAATGCTTGAATTATATTGTTCACCATAAACATAGCTTATTGCGGCTTCTTTATCTCCTGCTTTGGCAAGCTGCATAGCCTGTTCTTCCAGAGGTATAAGATCATTAGAAATTTCGGACATCTGATTAATCATATTCTGTTCATCATCTGTAATTCCTATTTCCTGCATTGCAGTAATTCCTTTTTCACGGGATTGTATGGTATTAACTTCATCCCAATAATTGTTATAATGTTCTTCATCACATGTAGCAGCAAAGGCGCGAACTTCATTTGTAAGATTGGCAGAACCAGACATAAAAAGATTAGCATTAGAAGTTAAATCAAAACGCTTGATTCGGGCATTGCTGATTTTTTGGTTGTAATAAGAGTTAATAATGAATGAAAATGCCGTTCCCAATAAAAAAATAATGGATATGGTACTCATTATAGAAATAACTACTGAATTTTTTAAAGTTTTTTTCATAAAGGCATTCCTCCTTTTCAAATAGTAATGTGTTACTGTTGTACTTATGTGGTAGAGCGACAGTTTTTGCAGTCATATAAATAGTATATGCAAATTCTTATGAGCAAGTTTTATAAATTTGCCTGACTTTCCTATATAACTATGAATAGTAACTCAATAATAAATAATACAGTTTCCGTTGCTTATATGTTAAGCATATTATAACTTATTGCAGGAGTTTTGGCAATATGGATAAAAGTGAACAGTAACACCAGTAATGATAATAATTTGTACAGAATTAATATATTAGTTGTAATAAATGAAAAAATGTGATAGGATTTTGCAGAGAGTATATTATAATTAAATATAAGTAATGTTTATTTATGTGAGTAAACAAGATTTTAAAATTCTTAATAATTATATAATAGAAAGGAAAAAGCTTAGAAAAATGTATAATGAAATTAGTTTAGATAAAATAGATTTAAATTTAGATCCACCTACAGAGGAGTCTTTAAGACAATATTATTTTATTGCAAAATGTAAACAATGGGTAGGGGATTTTATAAATAAAAATGGACGAGCACCAAAAGCGTGTGTAAAGACTTTCGGTTGCCAGATGAATGCAAGGGATTCAGAAAAGATACTTGGAATACTTAAAACAGCAGGTTATGAGGAAACTGAAAATGAGGAAGCAGATATTGTGATTTTCAATACATGTACAGTACGTGAAAATGCAAATCTAAAAGTTTATGGAAGGCTTGGGCAGCTTAAAAAGTATAAAAATAAGAATCCTGAAATGATTACTATGTTGTGCGGATGTATGATGCAGGAAAAAGAAGTTGTTGAAAAGATTAAAAAGAGCTATAGAAATGTAGATGTAATATTTGGAACATATAATATTTATAAATTTGCAGAGCTTCTTTATATGAGGCTGTCTGATACATCTGAAAAGCACAGAATGATTATAGATATATGGGAAAATTCATCAGAAATTGTGGAACAGCTTCCATCAGACAGGAAATATTCATTTAAAAGCGGTGTAAATATTATGTTTGGCTGTGATAATTTTTGCAGCTATTGTATAGTCCCATATGTACGTGGAAGAGAGAGAAGCCGTAAACCGCAGGAGATTATTGATGAAATTAAATGCCTTGTAGAAGATGGTGTATCAGAAGTTATGCTGCTTGGTCAGAATGTTAATTCATATGGGAAAAATCTTGAGAATCCTATAAGTTTTACCAGACTTTTGGAAATGGTTGAGGAGATAGAAGGACTTAAACGCATCAGATTTATGACATCACATCCAAAGGACTTAAGTGATGAATTAATTGAATATATGGGGAAGTCAAAGAAAATTTGCAAGCACATACATCTTCCGCTTCAATCAGGCAGCAGCAGGCTTCTTAAAATAATGAATCGTCATTATACAAAAGAGGAATATCTGCTTCTAGTTGAAAAAATAAGAAGGGCAGTGCCTGATATTGCAATTTCGACTGATATTATAGTAGGGTTTCCAGGTGAAACTGATAAAGATTTTCAGGAAACAATCGATGTGGTTGAAAGTGTAGGATATGACAGCGCATTTACTTTTATATATAGTAAGCGAACAGGTACTCCCGCATCGGAAATGGAAAATCAGGTGCCAGAGGAGGTTGTAAAGGAAAGATTTGACACATTACTAAAGCTTGTTCAGAAAAAGGCGGCTAAAAGAGCAGAGAGCCATGTAGGAAACATTGAAGAAGTACTTGTCGAAGAAAGAAATGGACAGGATGCCTCACTTGTGACAGGCCGGACAAGTGGAAATTATATGGTGCACTTTAAAGGTGATGAGTCGCTTATTGGAAAAATTGTAAAAGTAAAGCTTTGTGAAAGCAGGGGATTTTATTTTTATGGGAGGGCTTTGTATGGGGAATGATAACAGTGCAAATTTAAGACAACGGCAGGAAGAAAGAGAGCATATGATGCTTAGTAAATATGCTTCATTTGCAGATAGGACTCTTGGAAGAGATAAAGATGATATACAATGTGACATAAGGACAGACTTTCAGCGGGACAGAGACAGAATTTTACATTGCAAGGCTTTCAGGCGCTTAAAGGATAAGACACAGGTATTTCTTTCTCCAGAGGGTGACCATTACAGGACGAGACTTACACATACGCTTGAGGTAGCTCAAAATGCAAGGACTATTGCAAGAGCTCTGTATTTAAATGAGGATTTAACAGAAGCAATATCGCTTGGTCATGACTTGGGACATACTCCATTTGGTCATGCAGGTGAAAGAGCATTAAATAAAATTACTAAAGACAGAGGAGGTTTTAGCCATAATGAGCAGAGTGTAAGAGTTGTTGAGATTTTGGAGAAGGGAGGCAGGGGACTTAATCTTACAAGAGAGGTCAGAGATGGAATACTAAATCACAAGTCTGCGCTTATGCCAGATACACTTGAGGGAAAAATAGTGCGCCTGTCAGATAAAATTGCTTATGTAAATTCAGATATAGATGATGCAATACGGGCAGGAATTATTTCGGAGAGCGATATACCAAAAGAACTTACTGATGTGCTTGGTGACAGTACCAAAAGAAGACTTAATAATATTGTACACGATATAGTACATAATAGTGAAGGAAAGAATGATATATGTATGTCAGAAGATGTAGAGCAGAGCATGAAGGGGTTAAGAAATTATCTTTTTGCCAATGTATATACTAATCCAACTGCAAAGGGAGAGGAGCGTAAGGTTGAGCATTTGGTGGAGCAGCTATATGACTATTTTATACATCACACAGAAAAGCTTACTGATGAATTTATTGGTTTCATAAGAGAAGGAGAGTCGATTGAACGGACAGTGTGCGACTTTATTGCATGTATGAGTGACAGATATGCTATTAATCTGTACAAGGATATAATGATACCAAAATCATGGAGCGTGAAAAGTATAGAACACAGGTAAGAAGTTGGAATTTTTTGAAAATAAAATTTTATATAATAAAAAGGAAATTTGAATTTAGCGTCGAATATTATATTAAGAAAGAGTTTGTGCAGAAAGGGGAGGACTTTATGCCATGGTATAGTTCCGGGCAGATTGAAGAAGTCAGAACTGCCAATGATATAATTAATGTAATAGGTGATTATGTGAAGCTTAAACGTACTGGAAGCAATTATATGGGACTTTGTCCGTTTCATAGCGAGAAATCTCCCTCATTTTCAGTAAGTCAGTCAAAACAGATGTACAAATGTTTTGGCTGTGGTGTCAGTGGTAATGTTTTTACATTTTTAATGGATTATGAGAGCTATACTTTTACTGAGGCTGTAGAGGTTTTAGCAGAGCGTGTTGGCATCACACTGGAAAAGGAGCTTTTAAGTTCTGAAAGAAGGGCAGAGGAAAGTATAAAGACTATACTTTACGAGATAAATGCAAAGGCGGCAAATTACTATTACGCAAAGCTTAAATCTCCTAGAGGCAGCACAGGCTATGAATATTTTAAATCAAGAGGTCTTACAGATGAGACTATCAGATATTTTGGACTTGGATATGCCGGTCAGGGAGGGGACGAGTTATATCAGTATCTTAGGCATGAAGGATACAATGACAATATTCTTAAGGAAACAGGATTGTTTAAGATGGATGAGCGTGGTGTCTATGACAAATTCTGGAACAGAGTAATGTTTCCTATTCAGGATGTCAATAATAAAGTAATAGGTTTTGGTGGACGTGTAATGGGAGATGCTAAACCAAAGTACCTTAATTCCCCTGAAACAAAGATTTTTGACAAGAGCAGGAATCTGTTCAGTATGAATCATGCAAGGACAGGCAGACATGATAGTATTATCTTATGTGAGGGCTATATGGATGTAATAGCGCTTAATCAGGCTGGTTTTACCAATGCAGTTGCATCATTGGGTACTGCATTTACTGAGTATCAGGCAATGCTTCTAAAAAGGTACACTGATAATGTACTTCTTACATATGACAGTGACGCAGCAGGTATAAAAGCAGCGAGAAGAGCCATACCTATGCTTAGGGCGGCAGGTATAGGAAGCCGTATTATACATATGGAACCATATAAGGATCCTGATGAATTTATAAAAGGGCTTGGGACAGAAGAGTTTCAAAAGAGAATCGAAAATGCAGAGAATAGTTTCTTTTTTGAAGCAGAGGTCGTTAGAAAAAGCTATGATTTAAGTGATCCGGAGCAGAATACAAAGTTTTACCATGAGATTGCAAAGTTGCTGTTAGGGTTTGAAGAAAAGGTGCAGCGTGAAAATTATCTTGAAGCTGTTGCCGCAAAGTATGCGATTAGACGTGATGACCTTAAACAGCTTGTACTGCATTATGGAAATACTATGACAGAAAGCTTACACAAATTGTCATACAATAAAGGTGGCAATAGCAATACTTATAGTAATAACAATAGTAATAACAATAGTTATAATAAAAACTATAACAAGGGCTTGAAAAAAAATAATGAAGGGATTGACTATTCATATAGGCTTCTTTTGTCGTGGCTTATAGAAATGCCCGAATTGTACAGGCAGGTAAGTGAGATTATAAAACCAGAAGATTATTTGGGAGAACCATATGGACATGCTGCAGCCATGCTGTATGAGCAGCTTGATAATGGAGAGCTTGTCCCGGCTAAGATAATTAGTCATTTTACTGATTCAGCGCAGCAAAATATTGTGGCAGATATGTTTCAAACAAATTTTAAGACAGAGATGAATAAAGAAGAAAAGGAAAAGGCATTAAATGAGCTTATTGTACGTATAAAAGAGTACAGTATTGACAAAAGAATCAGAGAACTTAAGGATATGGGAGAGCTAAAAAAACTGATTAATGATAAGAAAGCACTGCAAACACAGGCAAAATTGCATATTTATCTGAAAGATGGTTAAAGTATAGCATATGGAAGTGTAACATCAGAAAGGAAGGAACACTATGGCAACAGAAAATGAATTTATGGCAGAGGAGAATAGTACTATAGAAAAAACTGCTGCCCGTACAAAAAAGAAGGCGGCAGGAAAAGGTGCTGGCGGATCTGCCAGAGGTACAGCCAGAGGCACAAAAGCAGCCGCAAAGAAGAATGCAGATACTATTGAAGAAGAGAAAAAGAGGTTTCAGAGAAAACTTATTGCATTAAAGGAACTTGCCAAAAGTAAGAAGAATGTGCTGGAACTTGCAGAGATAAATAATTTTTTAAGTGATGTAGAACTTGATGAGGAAAAGACGGAAAGAGTTATAGAATTTCTTGAAGCAAGCGGTGTAGATGTTCTTAGAATATCTGATGACAGAGATACAGATGATGATATGATACTTGAGCTTGAGTCAAGCGGGGAAGTGCCTGATGAAGAAGAGATAGAAAATATTGACTTATCAGTGCCTGATGGTGTAAGTATTGAAGATCCGGTGCGTATGTACCTTAAAGAGATAGGCAAGGTACCACTGCTTTCAGCAGATGAGGAAGTAGAACTTGCAAGAAAAATGGAAACAGGGGATATGGAGGCAAAGAAAAAGCTTGCAGAGGCAAATTTAAGGCTTGTAGTAAGTATAGCTAAGAGATATGTTGGGCGCGGTATGCTTTTTCTTGACTTGATTCAGGAAGGAAATTTGGGACTTATTAAGGCAGTTGAAAAGTTTGATTATAAGAAGGGGTATAAATTCAGCACGTATGCGACATGGTGGATACGTCAGGCAATTACCAGGGCGATAGCAGATCAGGCGAGGACAATACGTATTCCTGTTCATATGGTTGAAACAATTAATAAATTTGTAAGAGTACAGAGACAGCTTTTACAGGAGCTTGGGCGTGAGCCATATCCTGAGGAAATTGCAAAATATATGAATCTGCCTGTTGAGCGGGTTCGTGAAATACAAAAAATCTCTCTTGAGCCTGTTTCTCTTGAAACGCCTATAGGAGAAGAAGAGGATAGTCATCTTGGAGACTTTATTCAGGATGATAATGTACCTGTACCAGCAGAAGCAGCAGCATTTACTCTTCTTCGTGAACAGCTTGATGAAGTTCTTGGCACACTTACTGAGAGAGAACAAAAAGTGCTTAAATTAAGATTTGGACTTGAAGATGGTCGAGCAAGGACTCTTGAAGAAGTTGGTAAGGAATTTAAAGTAACACGTGAGCGCATACGTCAGATAGAAGCAAAGGCACTGCGTAAATTAAGACACCCAAGCCGCAGCCGTAAGTTAAAGGATTATCTTGAGTAGTACAGGCGTTAAAATTTCGGACAGGCTTTTGCGTGTAGCATCATATGTAAAATCAAAAGGTATTGTAGCAGATATAGGGTGTGACCATGGTTTTACATCTATTTACCTAGTACAAAACGGACTTGCAAGAGGCGCGGTAGCTGCTGATATCAATAAGAAGCCACTTGCAAAAGCAGAGAAGAATATAAGGGAATATGGGCTTTCAGAAAAAATAAGTGTGAGGTTGTCAGATGGTGCAAAAGGTTTAAAAGAAGGCGAAATTGATACTATATTAATAAGCGGCATGGGCGGAGCTTTAATTACAAAGATTTTAGGTGAAAGTTTAGAGGTAGTTAATTCTTCTTATGAGCTTGTATTATCACCACAGTCTGAGGTACATCTTGTGCGCAGGTTTTTGCATAGACAGGGGTTTAAAATTACAGATGAGGCTATGGTGTATGATAAAAATAAGTATTATGTAATAATCAGAGCAGTAAAGGGCTTTGAAGAGGCATATTCAGAGTGTGAGTATATATATGGAAAACTTTTGGCAGACAGAAAAGATGAGATATTTAAAAGATATCTTTTAAAAGAAAAGAAGAGAATAGAAAAAATTTTGCCTTGCTTAACATCAGAAAATCTTTCAGGGAAGGCATTAGAACGTAAACTATTACTTGAAGATGAATATAATATGATTACAAAGGTACTTGGAAATATGGGGAGGTAAGATTGCTTATGGTTAAAGTTACTGTAAATGGGATTGTCAAAGAATATAATGACAGTGTTACATATAAAGCGGTGGCAGAGGATAATAAGGATGTATGCAAATATGATATAATTCTTGCACATAAAGGCGGTAAATTAATAGAACTGAACAAAAAAGTAAAAAGTGATTGTACAGTTGAATTTTTTGATATTTCTACAGACAGTGGGCATAAGACTTATGTAAGGGGCATTACACTTCTTATGCTTAAGGCGTTTTATGATATTGCAAAAGATGCAGTAGAAAATATTTTTGTGAAACATGCTATAGGTGACAGTAGATATTGCGAAGTCAAGGGGATAACACTTACAGAGGGTATATTAAAAAGAGTTGAGGATAGAATGCACAGTCTCGTAAAGGAGGATATTCCATTTGTAAAACGTTCTGTAGATACATCAGAAGCGATAGAGATGTTTGAAAAATATCAGATGAATGATAAGAAAAAGCTTTTTGAATACAGGCGTGTATCAAAAGTAAATATTTATTCACTGGATGGATTTGAAGATTACTATTATGGTTATATGCCTGCATCAACCGGAATATTAAAATATTTTGAGTTGAAACTATATGACAGGGGATTTATTATAAATATGCCTAATAAAAAGCAGCCTGACAAACTGCTTGAATATAAACCAAGCCCAAAGCTTTTTCATACGCTTCAGGAGGCGAGTGAGTGGGGCAAAATGGTATATGTTGATACAATAGGCGCATTAAATGATGTAATTTCGCATGAAGGTATGCAAAATCTTATACTTGTTCAGGAAGCGCTTCAGGAAAAGAAGGTAGCACAGATTGCAGAGACAATAGCAGCAGACAGAAGTAAAAAGTTTATAATGATATCAGGCCCTTCTTCTTCTGGCAAAACATCATTTTCACATAGGCTGTCAATACAGCTTCGTACACTTGGACTAAAGCCACATACTATAGCTCTTGATAATTATTTTGTAAACAGGGAAGATACACCGCTTGATGAAAATGGGAACTATGATTTTGAATGTCTTGAGGCAATAGACATAAATTTGTTTAATTCAGACATGACAAGACTTTTAAAAGGTGATATAGTAGAGATTCCAAGATTTAATTTTCTTATAGGACAGAGAGAGTACAGAGGGGACTGGCAGAAACTTAAAAAAGATGACATACTTGTTATCGAGGGAATACATGGGCTTAATGATAAGCTTTCCTATACACTTCCAAAGGAAAGTAAGTTTAAGATATACATAAGTGCTTTAACACAGATAAATATAGATGAGCACAACAGGATATCCACAACAGATGGCAGACTGATAAGAAGAATGGTGAGAGATGCACGTACAAGAGGTTCATCAGCAGCACATACTATAGGAATGTGGGATTCTGTAAGGCGTGGAGAGGATTTGTATATATTTCCGTTTCAGGAGGAAGCAGATATAATGTTTAACTCTGCGCTTATATATGAGCTGGCTGTATTAAAGCCTTATGCTGAGTCACTCCTTTTTGGAATTCCCAAAGATGCACCTGAATATGTTGAGGCGAAAAGGCTTCTTAAATTTCTTGACTATTTTATAGGCATAAGTACAGAGGACATACCAAAAAATTCAATACTGCGTGAATTTGTTGGTGGAAGTATATTTAATGTTTAGACTTGTGTTATTGTTTATGGCGAAATAAGAATGGAGGAATTTTATATGGCTGTTATTATAGATGGCAAAAAAGTTTCTAATGATATAAAAGATGAGCTTAAAGCAAAGATTGCAAAGCTTAAGGACAATGGAACAGAAGTTACACTTGCTGTTATACAGGTAGGTAATGATTCGGCTTCTACGGTATATGTAGGAAATAAGAAAAAGGCTTGTGAATATGTTGGAATACGCTCCCTTGCATATGAACTGCCAAATGAAGTATCAGAAGAGGAGCTTTTAGACCTTGTGCGTTCGCTTAATGACAGAGAAGATGTCAATGGTATTTTGGTACAGCTTCCACTCCCGGAACATATTGATGAAAATAAAGTTATTAATACTATTTCGCCTAAAAAGGATGTAGATGGGTTTCATCCACAAAGCACAGGAGCTTTAAGCATTGGGCAGCCGGGTTTTGTTTCATGTACGCCTGCGGGAATTATTGAGCTTTTAAAGCGCTATAATATTGAAATTGATGGTAAAGAGTGTGTAGTAATAGGCAGGAGCAATATTGTAGGAAAGCCTGTTGCGACGCTTCTCCTTCGTGAAAATGGTACTGTTACAATATGCCATTCGCATACTGCTGACCTTAAAACAGTTGCAAAACGGGCTGATATACTTATTGTGGCTATTGGCAAGGCGAAATTTATTACATCGGAGTATGTTAAAGAGGGTGCTGCTGTTATTGATGTTGGAATGGACAGAGATGAGAACGGCAAATTATGTGGTGATGTTGACTTTGAAGATGTAAAAAATGTTGCAGGAGCGATTACTCCGGTTCCGGGAGGTGTAGGGCCTATGACTATAGCAATGCTTATGAATAATTGTGTTATGTCAGTTATGAACAGGTAGCAGCACACACCATAAAAAGCAATTTTCAAATACGCTCTAGCATATAAATTTGGGGCTTTTATGTGAGGTATTAGATTTGAATATTTATTTTGTTTCACTAGGTTGTGATAAAAATCTGGTTGATAGCGAGATGATGATAGCATCTCTTAAAAAGGCTGGTTTTACTATAATAGATGAAGCGGACGATGCAGATGTAATAGTGGTAAATACATGCTGTTTTATTGGTGATGCAAAGGAGGAGAGTATTAATACACTTCTTAGCATGGCTGAATATAAAATAAGTGGTAAGTGCATTATGCTTGCCGCAGCAGGTTGTCTTGCTCAGCGTTATCATGAAGAGATAAAGCAGGAAATCCCAGAGGTTGATTTAATAATTGGCACAACCAGTTATGAAGAATTGGCAGATGATATTAAAAAAGCTATTTTGGAAGAATTTACTGTTGAAAACCTTAAAAGTATAGACTATCTTCCTATGCCGCTTACAGATAGGGACAGCCTGACTGGGGGATGTTATGCTTATCTTAAAATTGCAGAAGGCTGTAATAAATGTTGCACTTACTGTATTATACCAAAAGTAAGGGGAAAGTATAGAAGTGTGCCTATGGAAAACCTTGTGGCACAGGCAGAGCATCTTGCAGAAAATGGAATTAAGGAGATTATTTTAGTAGCACAGGAAACTACGCTTTATGGTACTGATTTATATGGTCATAAGGCGCTGCCAGAGCTGCTTTCTAAACTTTCAGAAATAGAAGGTATTTTATGGATAAGACTTTTATACTGTTATCCGGAGGAAATTAATGATGAGCTCATAGAAACGATAAAAAGGCTGCCAAAGGTATGCAATTATCTTGATATTCCTGTGCAGCATGGTTCTGATGATATATTAAAACGTATGGGCAGACGTACAACTAAAGAAGAGATAATGGCAATAGTAGAAAAGCTGCGCAGCCAGATTCCTGATATAATACTTAGAACAACACTTATTACTGGTTTTCCGGGAGAAACAGAGCAGGATTTTAATGAGCTTAAAGAGTTTGTAAAAGAGCTTAGATTTGACAGACTTGGTGTATTTACATATTCGCAGGAAGAGGATACACCTGCTGCTGATATGGAAAATCAGATAGATGATAAGCTGAAGGAAGAACGGCGTGATGAGATAATGACTATCCAGCAGGAGATTGCATTTGAGAAAAGTGAATCTTATACAGGAGTGGATATGCATGTTATGATAGAAGGATATCTCCCAGAAGATGATATATATATAGGCAGGACATATATGGATGCACCAGAGGTTGATGGATATGTCTTTGTAAAATCAGACAATGAACTTATGTCAGGTGACTATGTCATAGTAGAAATAACTGGTTCAAATGAGTATGACCTGATAGGTGAAATTGTTGATTGACTTGATTATCATCAGGTATGAGTTTTGCAGCAGAGAGGGGATTATATGAATTTACCTAATAAAATTACAATACTTCGTGTAATTATGATACCGTTTTTTGTTTTTTTTATGCTGACTGATTTTGTGGATTGTTCCAATTATATAGCAGTGGCAATATTTATAGTGGCAAGCTTAACTGATACCTTAGATGGATATATAGCCAGAAAGTATGACCTTGTATCTAATTTTGGCAAGTTTATGGATCCTTTGGCAGATAAGCTTTTAGTGTGTTCAGCGCTTATATGTTTTGTATCAATACCTGATAATCCTATGCCAGTCTGGGGAGTTATAATTATTATAAGCAGGGAATTTATAATTAGTGGTTTCAGGCTTGTAGCATCAGATGCAGGTAAGGTGATTGCAGCAGGATGGTGGGGCAAGATAAAAACAGTAGTACAGATGCTTATGTCAATACTTCTTATTATCAATTTTAATGGAAAAATAATTGATATTGTTGAGCTTGTATTTATTTATGCTGCAATAGTGCTTACAATAATATCGCTTGTAGATTATCTTGTGAGAAATTGGGATGTTATGGATATGTGAATGCATCTGAAAGTCACATATTTTATAGATGCAGCAATTTTATGACATAAAATTATTGGAGGATAGGATGAAAGACATTGCAAAACAGGTTATAGATGAGCTAAGATTAAAAGAACTTCACATTTCAACTGCCGAATCCTGCACAGGAGGTATGGTGGCAGCAGCTATTGTAGATGTGTCAGGTGCTTCTGATGTATTTGAGGAGGGATATATCACCTATTCAGACAGGGTTAAGCACAAGGTACTTGGAGTTGATACCGATTTGCTTGAAAAGTATACTGCTGTAAGCAGTGAAGCGGCCATAAAGATGGCAGAAGGAGCTGCACATGTATCTGGGGTTGATATTGCTGTATCAGTGACAGGTTATGCAGGCCCTTATGATGGAGATGACGGAACTAAAGCAGGTACAGTTTATATTGGCACATTTTACAAAGGTACAAGCAGGGCTGATAAGTTTTTATTTAAGGGCGGCAGGCTGGCTGTACGCGAACAGTCAGTAAGTAAGGCACTAGAACTTGTGCTTGAGAGGTTAAAAGAAAATTGAAAAATATTATAGTAGTCGGCGGAGGTGCCGCCGGAATGATGGCGGCAGCAGCGGCAGCACAGTCAGATGCAGCAGTTACGCTTCTTGAGAAAAATGAAAAATTAGGCAAGAAACTCTATATAACAGGTAAAGGCAGGTGTAATGTCACTAATGACAGTGACACAGAAAACCTGCTTCTTAATGTGATTTCCAATCCAAAGTTTTTATATAGTGCATTTTATACCTTTGACAGCCATATGTTAATGCAGTTTTTTGAAGATAATGGATTAAGGCTTAAGACAGAGCGTGGTGGCAGGGTTTTTCCTGCATCGGACAAGTCGTCTGATGTGATAAAGACAATGGAAAAAGTGCTTAAGAAAAGAAATGTAAAAATATGTCTTAATACATGTGTTACTGATATAATTACGGAAGCTGGTATTTGTAAGGGAATCAAAGCAGTCTGCAATTATAATGGTTCAGACATTAAGGGTGTCTGCCACAAAAAGAAGGAAAGTATTGTTTTAGATGCCGATGCAGTAATAATAGCAACAGGAGGATTGTCATATCCCTCTACAGGTTCTACAGGTGACGGGTATAGATTTGCAATAGATACAGGGCATACAATAAAGGAATGCAGACCTTCACTTGTACCAATAAATATTAAAGAAGAATATGTAAAAGAGCTTCAGGGGTTATCTCTTCGCAACATAAATCTACAAGTTATTAAAGGTAAGAAGATATTGTATGATGAACAGGGCGAGATGCTTTTTACACATTTTGGGATAAGCGGACCATTGGTGCTTTCGGCGGGCTGTTATCTTGTTGAAAAAGATTTACAATACATGAAAATTCTGGTTGATTTAAAACCGGCATTGACAAAAGAACAATTAGATGAGAGAATACTTAGAGATTTTTCAGAGTGTAAGAACTATAATTTTAAGAATAGTTTAGGCAAACTTCTTCCTGCAAAGATGATTCCAATTATAGTAAAACTTTCGGGCATTGATGCAGATAAGAAAGTAAACAGCATTACAAGAAATGAAAGAGACAGGCTTACGACTCTTATTAAAGGCTTTGAAATGACTCCTATAAGTTTTAGAGATTATAATGAAGCTATAATAACGAAAGGAGGAGTATCTGTAAAGGATATTAATCCTGCCACAATGGAGTCGAAAAAGACAGCAGGTATATATTTTGCAGGTGAGGTTGCTGATGTGGATGCACTGACAGGAGGATATAATCTGCAGATAGCATGGTCAACCGGATATCTTGCGGGAAAATCGGCTTTAGAACGAAGCAGGCAGACATAGTAAAGAAATGAGGGGAATCATGAATAATAATATAGCAATAGATGGTCCGGCAGGTGCCGGAAAAAGTACAATAGCCAAAAGAGCAGCCAAAGAACTCGGATATATATATGTGGATACAGGTTCAATGTACAGGGCAATGGCGCTTTATTTTGTCAGAGATGGAATAAGCGGTGATGATGAACAGGCTGTTTCTGAGGCATGTGAATATATAGATATATCAATTGAGTATGTAGATGGAGAACAGGTTGTACTACTTAACGGCGAAAATGTAAATAGTCTTATAAGGACTGAACAGATAGGAAAGATGACTTCTGATACATCAAAATATAAAACAGTAAGAAAGAAACTTCTGGATATACAGAGAGGACTTGCTGTAAGAAATAATGTTATAATGGATGGAAGGGATATAGGAACATGTGTACTTCCTGATGCAAAGACAAAGATATATCTTACCGCAAGTGCTGAAAAAAGGGCAGAGAGAAGGTATAAAGAGCTTAGCGAAAAAGGCGTAAGCTGTGAAATTGACCAGATAAAGAAAGATATAATTGCAAGAGATGAACAGGATATGAATAGGGCGATAGCGCCGTTAAGACAGGCAGAAGATGCAGTGTATCTTGATACTTCAGATATGACAATAGATGAAGTGGTTAAGGAGATTATTAAGATACATTTGCGTTGAGAGGAGTGAGAGAATATGCGGGAAGTTACAGTAGCAAAAAGCGCAGGATTTTGTTTTGGCGTGAAAAGAGCTGTTGATATGGTGTATGATGAGGTTTTAAAGGGAGGCAGTGTATGCACGCTTGGACCTATTATACATAATGAGCAGGTTGTGGCTGATATGGCAAAAAAAGGTGTAAGGGCAGTTGAAGGCATAGATGAGCTTGAAAGCTTCGAAAATACTACTGTTATTATACGCTCGCATGGGGTTTCAAAAGACATTATAGACAAGTTGAAAGAGAAAAAAGTAAGAATTGTCGATGCAACTTGCCCATTTGTAGCAAAAATACACCATATTGTGAATGAAAAATATTCTGAAGGGTATGCTATTATAGTTGTAGGTAATGCAAAGCATCCTGAGGTTGAGGGTATCTGTGGCTGGTGTAATAATGATGCATATGTTATAGAAGATATTAAAGAGGCACAGAATTTGGAGCTGGATAACAAAAAAAAGGTATGTCTTGTCTCACAGACGACATTTAATTACAAGAAATTTCAAGATATAGTTGATATTTTATTGAAAAAGAGTTATGATATATATATTATGAATACAATTTGCAACGCTACCGAAGAGCGTCAGACAGAAGCGGGTACTATTGCGAGCCAATCCGACGCGATGTTGGTGATAGGTGGAAAACATAGTTCGAACACTCAAAAACTGTTTGAAATATGTAAGAGAGAATGTCCGAACACGTATTTTATACAGACACTTGATGACTTGGATTTGAAACAATTTCAATCTTTTCGTAGCGTGGGTATTACTGCCGGGGCGTCAACCCCAAATAATATTATTAAGGAGGTTCAATCATATGTCAGAAACAACAGCTAACAATGAATTTGAACAATTATTGGAAGAATCATTAGTAACAATCCACAGTGGGGAGATTGTAGAAGGGACAGTTATCAGCGTTAAGGAAGATGAAATAGTTTTAAATATCGGTTATAAAGCTGATGGCATCATTACCAGAAATGAGTACAGCAACCAGTCAGGCATAGACCTTAGAGAGGTTGTAAAAGAAGGCGATACAATGAAGGCCAAAGTACTCAAGGTAAATGATGGTGATGGGCAGGTTCTTCTTACTTATAAGCGTCTTGCCATGGAAAAAAGCAATGAGCGCATCAAGGAAGCATTTGAAAATAAAGAAGTACTTACTGCTACTGTATCAGCTGTATTGACAGGTGGATTAAGTGTAGTAGTAGAAGAAACAAAGGTGTTTATCCCTGCAAGCCTTGTATCAGATACTTATGAAAAGGATTTATCAAAGTATGCAGGTCAGGAGATAGAATTTGTTATCAGTGAGTTTAATCCTAAAAAGAGAAGGATTATTGGTGACAGAAAGCAGCTTCTTGTTGAAAGGAAGAAGAAACTTCAGGAAGAGTTATTTGCAAAGATTAGTGTAGGTGATGTTGTAGAAGGTACTGTTAAAAATCTTACAGATTTTGGTGCTTTTATAGATTTAGGTGGTGCAGATGGTCTGCTTCATATATCAGAGATGTCATGGGGACGCGTTGAAAATCCTAAGAAGGTATTCAGCGTAGGTGACAAGACAAAAGTACTTATTAAGGATATTAAAGATTATAAGATAGCATTGAGCCTTAAGTTTGAGGATCAGAATCCATGGTTAAAGGCTGATGAGAAGTATGGTGTAGGTACAGTTATTAAAGGAACTGTTGCAAGAATGGCTGATTTTGGAGCATTTATTGAACTTGAACCAGGTGTTGATGCACTCCTGCATGTATCTCAGATTTCAAAAGAGCATGTTGATAAGCCTTCTGATGTATTAAAGATTGGCCAGGAGATAGAGGCAAAAGTTGTAGATTTTAACAGTGATGACCATAAAATAAGTTTAAGTATTAAAGCATTACTAAATGATTCACAGACGGAGGAAGAAGCTGCCAGTGAAGAAACAGCCGAGTAATTTTTAGTGTTTGCCAATCCGTTATTTTTTCGGCGGATTGGCGTTTTTTTCTAATAATGGGTGAGGAATAAAAAGGTTACTATTAACAGTTTTTAGTAGTAACATAAAAGGAGGTATGTATAAATGGGAGATTATGAAAAGTTCAAAACAAAAGTTTATCAGTTAACCAAAATTGATTTAAGCTGTTATAAAGAACGGCAGATGAAGCGTCGTATTGATTCACTTATTGCAAAGAGAAAGATTAGTTCATATGACGAATATGTAAATGCCATTTCAAAAGATAAGGAGCTTCTTGAGGAATTTGTTGCATATCTTACTATCAATGTATCAGAGTTTTATCGTAATCCTGATCAGTGGAAGCTGTTAGAAAGCGAGATGCTTCCATATCTTTTTGAAAAGTTTGGCAGTACCAGTATAAAGATATGGAGTGCGGCATGCTCAACAGGTGATGAACCATATACGCTTGTAATGCTTCTTGCAAAATTTATACCTATGAATAAGATTAAAATTATTGCAACAGATATAGATAAACAGGTGCTGGAAAAAGCACAAATGGGTATTTATGATGAAAAGAGTGTTAAGGGACTTCCTAAAGAATATATTACAAAGTATTTTACAAAGGTCGGTGGTAAAAGCTATCAGATATCTGACGAAGTAAAGAAATGTGTAGAGTTTAAACAGCATAATCTATTAAAAGATACATATCCAACAGGCTGCAATATGATAGTTTGTCGTAATGTAATGATTTACTTTACAGAAGAGGCAAAAGGAGACATCTATAAGAAATTTAATAGTTCACTTAAAAAAGATGGTATTTTATTTGTTGGAAGTACAGAACAGATAATATCACCAGGAGATTCAGGATTTACTACATTTAAATCATTTTTTTATAAAAAGATGTGAATATGTTTATATAGTTAAAATAAATGAGATGTTTAAACAAAAAATGCCCGTCTTGTTATAATCAAGACGGGCATTTTTTAATCGAATAGGAAATTTGTTTATTCGATAAAAAATACTCTTTGAGAATGCATACTTGCCATTATTTATTATGGTGTTAGTCTATCTCTGTCTCTTGGAAATGCAGTTGCCTGCTTAATATTTGCAAGTCCTAAGAAATTACTTACAATTCTTTCAAGACCTAGTCCCATTCCTCCATGGGGAGGCATTCCATATTTATGCATTGTGAGGTAATCCTTGAAATGTTCAATGTTCATTCCAAGCTTTTTCATTTTTGCAACTTGTTCCTCATAATCATGTATTCTTTGCCCTCCGGTAGTAATTTCCAGTCCATTTAGTAATAAGTCATAACTTAATGTATATTTTGGATTATCTGGATCATCCATTGTATAAAATGGTCTTTTTGCAGAAGGATAATGTGTAACAAAAACCAGAGGAGAATTGTATTCGTTATTGAAATATTCACCCAGCCATTTTTCTTCATCTGGAGAAAAATCTGTTTCTAATATAGATTGTTTGTCCAATATATCAGAATGTGCATCAGCATATAATTTCTTGGCTTCAATAAATTTAATTACAGGAACTCGTGCTATTTCAGGCAATGTTTTGCCATATCCAAGTATTAACTCTAATTCCCTGGTATATTGTTCATTTATTATTTTGCACATATGCCTAATCATTCGAGTTTCAAGTTTTATTAAATCCTTAAAAGAATCAATAAATCCCATCTCAAGGTCTAATCCCTGAAACTCATTAGTATGCCTGTTGGTACTATATTTTTCAGCACGAAAAACAGGACCAACTGTAAATACTTTAGTGAATACATCTACCATTATCTGTTTATACATTTGTGGACTTTGATTTAAATATGCTTTTTTGCCAAAATAATCAACTTCAAACACATCGGCCCCGCCTTCGGCTCCGGTTTGAACTATTTTGGGTGGAACAAATTCAACAAATCCTTCTTGCCTCAAAAAATCTCTAAATGCGTACATGATACCATCTGAGATTCTAATAATTGCACGCACTTTTGGATTACGTAGCGTAATTATACGATTGTCAAGTAATTTATTTAAATTTAAATCATCGATTTTTTTATTGTTACTAATTTCAAGCGGGAGTGGTGCTGCTTTGCCGGAAATCCTTGTCATATCAGTTATTTGTATATCAAAACCAAGTTTGCTGCGATTTTCTGCAACAATTATGCCATGGACTATAACACATTCTTCAACTGAAAAATCTTTTAGAACACACTTGGATTTTTCAGCATTCCAAATACATTGAACTACTGATCTTGGGCCACGAATATTGACAAAAGCAAAGCCACTCATCTTTCTGATTTTATTAATTGAACCTTTAATTTTTACTGAATGACCATCTTTAATTTCTCCAGAATTAAAAGCTTCAATAATATTTTCAATATCAGACATATCTTTTTGTTTCTGAAAATCAATAAATTCCATTTTAACCTTCTTTCTGCCGTATTTTAAGACGGCTTAAATTTTATTTTCTAATTGCCTTAAGGTTATAAATGTATTCTGCGCAGATTTTACTTGTATTTTTTATTTCCAATAAGAAAGAATCTCACAAAAGAGAGTCCTGTATTACATATAAATACTTTCCTACAAAATAAAAAATCATCTAACAACTTCTATGGGACGGGGCAAACCGCGGTACCACCCATATTAGGTGTCAGATGACAACTCACTTTAAACGAATAACGCTTCGTATGCGAATGGTTCTACTAACTTAAGCTTTCTTCCATTAGCTCCAGAATGTCTTTCACCAGAGTCTTAACATTGCCTCTCACCATACGCAACTCGCTGTTGATTAGATAAAACTACACTGGTTACTCTTTCTTTCATAGCATTTATCTAAAGAGATATTAGCATAACATTTTATAAAAGTCAACAAAAATTATGCTTGGGATTTGACACATTTATGCCCTTGGTTACTTTTCACACTCATGCCAAATGTGTGCATTCAGTGCTGAAAGCACTGCTTGTTACTGGTACGAAGTGAACAGTAACAACAGTTGACTTTATTGTACAATAATGTATTATAGAGTTATCACAGATATATCATAAAAGTGAGATGATTTATTCATAGATATGTGAAAGAAGCATTTTCAACCCAAAATTATGAATTTGTAGGAATAAGCAAAAAATGGAAAGTTGGAAATTAGCAAATCGGAGGGATATAACCTAATTGAATAGCTTTGGTTACAGCCTCTACAGATGAGGAAACATCAAGTTTTTCAAATATATGCTGTAAATGATTGGAGAGGGTACGCTCACTAATATAAAGTATGCCTGCAATCTCTTTCCGTTTTCTGCCATCTGCTATAAGCTGTAAAATCTGTTTTTCACAGGCAGTTAATTCTTCTAAAAACGGAATTGCATGATTAAAGACAATTTTCCCCTTTACTATCTGCGAAAGGATAGCTATTAGTTTTTTAGGTTCTGTATTTTTGCTGATAAATCCTTTTGCCCCGATTTTTTTGGCTTCGTTGTGGTATACCGGAAGATCGTATCCAGACAGGATTACAATTTTTTGCTTTGGATGATGGTATAATATCTGCTTTGCTAATTCCAGACCGTCTTCAGATGTTATATTTTTTAAATTGATATCCATAAGAAGGATGTCTGGGGCATCTTCTTCAATGAATTTATCCAACAGGGAAATATCATTGATACTTTTAAAGGTTTTTATTTCCGGGTAGTCTGATAATGCAATTTCCAGACTTTTGGAAAATAGAACGTGGTCATCGACTAATAAAATATTGATAAGAAGCATCTCCTTTCATTGGCAAATTGATACAGACACAGATTCCATGTGGGAAATTATTGATTATCCTTACAGTGCCATCCATGTTATATACACGGTCAGTGATTAATGCAAGACCTCTGTGTTTTGACGTGTCTACTAAGATGAGGCTGTCGGCATCAGCACTCCCATTATCTTTTACACATAATACTATCATTCCGTTATTCTGTGTAAGTGTGATCCATGCTTTTTCTCCTGTTGAGTGTTTATAAACATTCGTTACGAGTTCTTTCAGAAGCCTATATATGAAAATATCATATGGTGGAACTAAAAATAAAGAGTCCGAACAATCAAAAACAATGCGGACATTGCGTCCGGGAAATGATTGCGAAATATATGCAAGTAAATTTTGATAATTTTCTTTTATAGTAAGTTTTGGCAGTAATACAGGATGATAATCCTGCATCTGTTCACGAATATAGATATTCATATTATCAAGAGTTTCTGTGATAATTTTCTGTATATCTGGTTTTGTTGATTTATGCATCATATTTTTTATGGAAAGCAGGTCTTGGAGTATATTGTCATGAAGAAAGTTTGCAAATTCAAGATTTAGCTGCTCTTCTTGCTGTAACTGCGCTAATGCAACGTTATATTTGCTTTCCATAACCATATTGTTATTGTCTTGCTTTAAATTAAAATCCAGTATGATATTTAAGACATATATAAACACAAACATAGCATCCAGCATAAGTAAGAAAGATGACCAGCCAATACCCAAAGTTATTGTAATCAGATCACAAATGATAATTCCGAAAAGCAGGATTAATATTAACTGACACCTGCTAAATATGGCTGACAATGGAAAATTGCAATGCTCTTTCATTATAATACCATGAATACTCATGGAGAACAGCAGGACAGGGATATACACTCCAAAATTTGAAATATTTTCTTTTATTCCCATTGTGGCAAGACAGTATGCAATGAATAAAATCATTATCACCACAAGAGAGAACAGAATACATTTCCATTCTGATTTAAGAACAAAAGCAGTTCTTTTTCTATGGTATACAACGATAAAAATAAAACAAAGCCAGCTTACCAAAAACTGGATGCCGTAAAATAATGCAAATACATTGTCTGACACTAAAATTCCAATAAGAGAACAGATACAGGTTCCAGTCAGGCAAATGTTTGTTGCTTTTTTGAATTTATACGTACTACCCTGAAATAAAAACATTAGTATGAAATTTATGAAAACATACCATATAACTGGATTTAAGGCATAAAAAACTATACCTGTTATAGCATTGTCCGAAAATGAAAGGAGTATATACCAACTGTCTAATGCTAACAGACCACAAAACAAAGAAATGGCTTTATTATCTCTGATGTTGCAGGAACTCACATAAGTAGAGTCTATCAGCATCAGAGATGACAGGAATAATGATACGATTTTACTGATGCTGCAAGGCGTATGAATATTTATTTCCAGCCCCATATATATAATAAGCAGGGTGGAGTTTATAAAAAGCAAAAGTTTAAATACGATATGCTTCATATTTTTGCCCCCTTATCTATGTCTAAATTATATCATTTATCTGTACACATACAACCCCAATTTTTGTATGCAATTTTTTCATGCAAAAATTGCATGTTTACGGTAGTCTTGCATATAGTCTTTATTTTTTCAAAACCATTTTGCAGCAGGTATGGACAGTCATACAGTAATAAATTAGATAAATTATCAGTGTTATTATAATGGCTAATATCGTAGGAACGTATAAAACAATGCTGTTCTCCAAAAGGTTTTGCATAAGTGCTGTTTTGTATATCAATGTGGCAAAGATACAGTCTGCTAAGCCAAACAGAAATGGAATGCTAAAAAAGGTGATTGCCTGTTTCCTGATGATCTTTTTAATCTTCTTGTTCGTATATCCCATTTTTGTGAGGATATCGTAATCGGATTTTGAATCGGCTATGGCTGAAATGTTGTTAAAATACAGTATGCTGCCAGTTGCTATAAAGAACAATACTACAAGAAAGCCTATCAGCAGGAAAGTAGAACTGTTAAGAGAAATCAATTCATGTACTCTGTGGGAATTGCCCTGCAGATAGGGGCTTCCATCCAGATATGCAGGCAGAGCCTGAAACAGCTCCTCTTTACCTGTTATGGAATTTCCATTTACACATAGGACTTTCGTTTCTGGAGCGGCGTTTTCAGATATCATGTGGTATAAATTGTCACTTACAATCAGAGTACCAACACTGTTTGCAAATGAAATAGGATTATCTAATGTGGTCATAGTCACAATGACAGGTATTTCTGTATTGTTTATGAGCAGTGGATACGTGCTGCCAGTTTCATCTTTGCCAGAAGCAGGCTGGTATCTTACAAAAATACACTCATTGCTGTTTAATGCTGTAAATTGTTCCAAAGCCTTTTGTCGTCCCTGTGCTTTCAGAATGGCGGTATAGTCAGAATATGAGATGCATTCAAAACCCGCATTCCGTAGGATTTTTTCGTTGTCAGCATCTCCCTTGAACGTTCCGATGCTGTATTCCATGGGAAGCTGCTTAGCAGTAGAGGTAACTTTATAAATATTGGTCTGCAGGAATGAAATATCATCTCCAGATGAATATCTGTTTATCATCTCCATGATTGCGGATATATCACTTTCGTTTTCGATCCGGCACTCTATTTCCGATGGCGCAATGCGGGATACTGCAGCAATCGGATAATACAGGGACAGAGCCATAACACTTGAAACAGTTAAAGTTGCGGCTGACAGTAATGTGAGCATAATCAGCGTTTTTGAATTGGAGCGCATCCGGTATATAAAACCTGGTGAAGTAATGATTCTTGTTTCTGTATAAAATTTCTTCCTGTTTTTCTTGCTTATCTGTACCATATAAGGGAGAAAAGATGCAATAAAAAGCACTGTCCCTAAAAGTATGAGTATAAATGTAAGCATTCCAACAGAGTAGAATCCGACTGTAAACCAGACAGATTTTCCACCTCGTAAGATGTCAAGAGCAATACAATATCCCAAAATGACAGATACAAACCCGATTATGGAGGGAATAACATGTAACTTTGCCTGCTTTTCTGCATTTTTTTCAAACCGCACTAAATCCATAAGGGAAGATTTGAAAAGAAATCTGCTGTTTGACAGTGCTAATATGATAATAATGGCAAATATAAAACATGCTGTCCTTATCATAGCATTCAGGTTAAAAAACAAAATCTCTGAATTGTTGACTGTCAAGTCCAGTAATTTTGTAATGCCAAACACAATGCCTTTATGAAACAGACCACCCAAAAGTATTCCAATCACAAAAGCCCCAAAACAGGAGAGCAGATTCTCTACTGTCAGCAAGCACAGTATTGTGGATTTCCGATATCCCAATAATGCATAAATACCTAATTCCTTTGTGCGGCGGCGTAAGAAGAAACGGTTTGAATATGACATATAAAAAATTACAAATGCCATAAGGAATAGAGAAATCGTGTTGCACATTGTTTCCACCCGCCCATCACCTGATATTTTTTCAAGCATGACTTTATTCATAGAAAATGAAGTAAATGCAAAAAAAATAGTAATCACAAAGGAAATGGATAATAAATAGAGGGCATAAAAGGAAAAATTATTTTTTAGATTCTTAAAAGCCATAGATAAATTGTTCATGTGTAATTTCCTACCTTTCTGTGTCTAATTTTGCTATTTCTTGTGTAATGGCTTCATAGAATGTACGCCTGTCGCCATTCTGCTTAAATAATTCCTTAATGATACATCCGTCTTTAAAAATCATGATACGATCAGCAAAACTTGCAGCATAAGCATCATGTGTGACCATTAGTATCGTAGTATGGAGGCTCTCATTTGACTTTTTTAAAGTATTCAGTAAATCTGTTGCGGAACTTGAATCCAATGCTCCTGTCGGTTCATCAGCAAATAAAATGTTTGGATGTTTCACAATAGCCCTTAGAGCAGAAGCACGTTGCCTTTGCCCGCCTGAAAGCTCACTTGGATATTTATTTAACTGTGCGTCAATGCCAAATGTTTCTGCCAGACTTCGTATCATGTTTTCTATTTTTTGGGGTGGGAGTTTCTGTAAAGTCAGGGGAACAGCGATATTTTCAAAAATAGTGAGACTGTCCAACAGCAGGTACTCTTGGAAAATAAATCCCAGATTATCCCGGCGGAAATCCGCTGCTTTGGAATCAGTCAGGTTTTTAAGATTGACACCATTTATTGTGATATCGCCACTAGTGGGTGTATCAATAGTAGAAAGAACATTAAGCAATGTAGTCTTTCCTGATCCAGAAGCTCCCATAATGGCAATAAATTCGCCTTTTGTTACGCTGAATGATACATTATTAAGGCTTGGGTGTTGTGATTTCGCATAAACTTTTGTTACGTTTTTCGCTTCTAATAATGTAGGCATATTTTCAATTCTCCTTTGCTTTTGATAACAGTATTGTATTTTTTTTGCTGTAAAAATGAATGAGTAAATTACGCAGATTTTGCGTGATTTTGGAACAAAATCTTATTTTGGAACAAAATCTTATTTTGGAACAAAATCTTATTTTGGCAAAATGTGTGTATTCTTTACTGAAAGCACTGTTTGTTACTGGTAACGAAGTGAATGGTAACAAGTATTAAAATCTTTACCTTGTAGTGACAGAATTTAATTTGACTTTTTCTGATTTTTATATTATATTTTATAGAAAGGCTATGAAGAGAAGAGTAAGCAATTAGATACATCACAGAGAGCTTGTGTTGGTGAGAGCAGGCATGGAAGGAATTGTTGAAAATGGTCTCGGAGCTGCGTACCGAAGCAATATGCCAAGGCTACGACGGGTGCACCCGTTACAGTGATAGACTATCGATGAATCATTTCTCATCCGTAGTTGATAAGGCATACATTGTGAGGTGTATGTGAATTTAGGGTGGTAACACGAAGCGACAAGCTCTCGTCCCTGAAAAAGAAATTTTTCAGAGAGGAGGGCTTTTTATGATGCAGATAATTTTTTAATATTTTAAAAAACATGGAATCACCTGATAAAGTTAAAGTGTCACAAGTTGTTATCACAATAAATAAGCAAATGCTATATGCATAAACATTGAATTATGTGTATATAGCATTGTGGAAATGAGGTAAATATGAATAATAATATTTTAATTGGAGGTGCATGGCCATATGCTAATGGTTCGCTGCATATAGGTCATATAGCAGGATTACTGCCAGGAGATATATTGGCAAGATATCATAGAGCATGTTCAGATAGTGTTTTCTTTGTTTCAGGAAGCGATTGTCATGGAACGCCAGTTGCTATCAGGGCTAAGAAAGAAGGAAAAACTCCGCAGGAAATCAGTAATTTTTATCATGAGGAATTTAAATATTGTTTTGATAAATTAGGTTTTAGTTATGATTTATATACAAAAACTTCTGATGAAAATCATAAAAAATTTGTAAGAGAATTTCACAGACGTTTATATCAAAGTCATTATGTATATGAAAAAGAAACTCCACAAGTATTTTGTGAAAAATGCAGGACTTTCTTAGCAGATAGATTTGTTACAGGAATATGTCCTAAGTGTGGTAAGGATACAAGAGGAGATCAGTGTGATAACTGTGGAACAGTTTTAGAACCTGAAAGCCTGATTAATCCTATTTGTGCAGTATGTGGCAGACCAATAACATTTAAGCAATCCAGGCATTTATATATAGCGACATCCTGTTTGGAAAAAGAATTAAGGGCATTGGTTGATAAATCTGTTGGATGGAGAAAAAATGCAGTTTCATTTACAAATCGCTATTTAGATGAAGGTGTAAGAGACAGAGCTTTGACTAGAGATTTGGAATGGGGAATTGATGTTCCAAAAGATGGATATGAGGATAAAACAATTTATATTTGGGCAGAGAATGTGTTAGGATATTTGTCTGCAAGTAAGCAGGTTTGTGAAGAGCGAAAAGTAAATTTTGATGAATTATGGGGACCAAATTCCAAACATTATTATGTACATGGAAAAGATAATATTCCATTTCATACTATTATTCTTCCTGCTTTGCTGATTGCAAACGGAGGAGGTTTCCATCTGCCGGATAGGATTGTTTCAAGCGAATATTTGACACTTGAGGGACGGAAAATATCAACAAGTCAAAATTATGCAATATGGGTAAAAGATATTGTAGAAAATTATAATCCTGATTCAATTCGATATTTCTTTATTGCAAACGGACCAGAGAAAAAAGATGCAGATTTTTCGTGGAGAGAGTTTGTAAATAGTCACAACGGAGAGCTTTTGGGGGCATATGGCAATTTTGTAAACAGGTCCTTATCATTTATTATTAAATATTGGGATGGAATTGTGCCTGTAGGGGAGTTAGATAAAGATATCGCAGACCAGATTGATGAATTGTTTATTAAAACAGGGATACTAATAGAAAAAGGTGCATTTAAAGATGCACTAAGTATAATATTTGATTTTGTCAGAAAATCTAATAAGTATTTTGATACTAAAACTCCGTGGATTACAAGAACTACTAATGAAAAAGCCTGCAAAAATACTCTTTTTCAATGTGTTCAGATTATTGCAAATCTTGCTGTTTTGTTATATCCGTTTTTGCCATTTTCATCAAAAAAGGTTTGTAGCTGGCTTGATTTGCAGAATAACTGGAAAAGACAGCAGGTTAAGTGTGGATATCACATTCCAGAAATACAACTTTTGTATGAAAGAATAGATAAAGCGGTAATTGAACAGGAAACAGAAAAAGTAGTGAAATTGCTTGAAAAATAAAGTAGTGAAATTGTGTTAACAATTAGTTTTCAGGAAATGTAATATTTGTAATAAACTTTTGTTACTATTACCAGAGAAATATGCATGAAAGATTAATGACTGCATATATTATCTATAACTCACGTCAGTTTCATAAAAATATTTTCAACCATATTCAAATGGCGAACGAAGTGAGTCTTGGGCTGATACTCCGCAGCTTGCTGCGGAGAGTTTCATTAAAAATAATGGCAGGACAGAAAAAAGGATATGCAGAAAAACAAAAAACACAGTCTGGATTAGAAATTAAAATGAATGGGAATGGCTGTGCAGTATTTTTTCTGCAGAGCACAAGGTAAAAAATAGCACATCAGAAGAAAACGGTTATCATATTACAAGCCTATGTACAAGTGCAGAAAAATTACCGGAAACAAGCAGGGAAGACTGGAAAACTGAAAGTATGCACTGGATATTGTATTTTCAGAAGACAACAGTGCTGTTTTGTCAGAAAACGGTTTAAAATCATTTAATTAATAAGCGGGTTTGTATTGATGACACATAAAAAATGTTTTATCACAGTCCATAAAAAAGCTTATAAAAGCCCAGGAAAAGCTTATAAAAGTAGTATGTTTAACTGCTTGTTAAATGACAACAGGCTTTTATAAGTGATTAAAAATTTATGAAACAGATGTGTTCTATAACTGCAAAATACTTGACAGAAAGCGGAAAGTCAATTAAGATAAATACATTAATCGTGTTATGCAAGTTTTTATGAATTGCAATAGAGGGAGAAACTGTGTGACTATTTTTTTCTTTAAGAAGATTATTAATTATTGGATAAATGGATATAATTGGGAACATTTTCAAAGAATGCTTGAGATCAGGATAGGTTTATATTAGACCAATAATAGTGGCAGGAAAAAATAGAAAAGACAGTTATAAGTACATTATATATAGGGGTAGATAGAGTGATTACGAAGGAACTTTTTTTGAAAAAGTATAACATCACTAAAGAGTTGTTTCAAAGTGCAGGAATATCGTGGGAGGAACTCTGTGATATATATGATGATTTCGTTTTGAAAAAAGATGAGAAATATCAAAAAATAATGGAAGATTTTTTTGATGCTTATTTGAAAGATATGAATAAAGACAAGAGTGAAGACGAGGAAAAAGTAAGAATTCATTCTATACATTCAAGGGTAAAAAATCCGGAACATTTGCTTGCTAAAATAGTGCGAAAGAAACAAGAAAATCATCATAAATATAAAAAATTGGATAAGTCAAATTATGAAAAATTTATAACAGATTTAATAGGAATAAGATGTCTTGTCCTTTTTAAAGCAGACTGGCAAGGGTTTCATTATTATATTTTATCTAAGTTTGATAATGATGTAGAATATTATATAAGAGATTCGATTTCAGACTTTGATAACGATGATACTCATTTTTATATTGCTGAGAAACCAAAAGTCCATATAAGAAATGGTGATGCACGCGATATTTATGATGAAGTACTTCCGCCGGATAGTGTTATAGATGGGAAAATATACCGTTCAGTGCATTATATCATTAAGTATAAAGGTATATATTTAGAAATACAAGTTCGCACTTTGTTTGAGGAAGGATGGGGCGAGATCGATCATGCAGTTGTGTATCCTTATTATCAAAATGATAAGGTTTTAAAGGAATATACAGAATTGCTGAACAGATTGTCTGGTTTGGCAGATGAAATGAGTAGTTTTTTTAATCGTTTAAAAAAACTTGAAATAATGGCTCTTGAAAATACACTATCAAAAAAAGATAATATGGATGGAGCTGAAGAAACAGAGGTTTTGGAAACAGTAAACAAAAAAGAAGAAAAAGTGTCAAGGAACAAGGAAGTATCGCTAGATACGCCTTATGGTTGTTTGCAATCAGTGCTTGACGAGTAAAAGGAGGAAAATCAAATGGACACCCTCAAGGCACAGGGAAGCTTTGCAAGTGAGATAGCCAAAAATGGAATTGCGTTAATTAGCAGTGGAAAGGTTAGGAATCATAAGCTGGGTAATAGCGCGCGTATTCATACAGGGGAGGCTGAAAAAAGGGAGTATCAAATTTATCGTGATTTTCTTCCAAGTAAGAATTGTGCTATGGTTTATGAATTAACGGGAAGTGATTACTATGAATAATATTGAAAACACATATATCAAGTATGATGATTTAGTGTCTGATGTAGGAATAGAGGTTATTGAAAGGCGTATCCAACAGATTAGTCAGGAAATGCTGGACTTTTTAAAAATAAACAACTTGGGACATGTGGCGTATATACATCAGATGGCGTTAACACATGCTATAATGGATTATTTTTCTGATGTGCAACGATTAAAAGATTATCAGCAGATAGAGCATGTTAATGAAATAAAGATAAAAGCATATGAAACTTTTTGGCTGCTTAAGAGAAAACCGATTCAATTAAAAGAACAGATTGATGATGACAGACTCCTTTATGTAAATGAAAAATTTTTGTTAACGCGGTTAACGAGCTTTATGCTTGACAGTGAAATTAATATGCCTATGGTTAAAGAAAAAAGTATTGCATTCAAGAATTTTTTAAACACTTTATATTACTACTTAAAGTTTCGGAGATGCGATGCACAGTCAATTGAATTGATGCTGTTAGCATTTAAAGCAGGACAATTAGTACATATACAAGACCAATAATAAGCAATAGGTAAAAGTGATGTAAAGCAATTAGGTCACTTATAAAAGATTTTGTTATGTAGAATTGCCGTCCCTGTGTTCCACTTTGGAAAGTTCCAATGCCATCGTAGGTACTTTCAATCCATAAGACACAGCTGAATTTATCATACATTTTGCAAGTTAAGTGTAGATATAATATTCCACAAATACAGCTTTTATCGTTTTGGCGGTATTAGTATATATACATTATTAATAACAGGCTAAAATATGTTTATATTGATGTGGCGGAATCAGTATTAAATACAGAGGAAAAGATTAAAAAGGAAATGCATGTTGAATAAAGAAGGAGTAATAGGAAAAAGGTTTAGTGACTGATTAAGAATAGGTTATAATTATGTTTGATGGTTTTTAAGATAAACAGCGGTTTAAAAGTTAACCGCTGTTTTTAGTTGTGCTTTGGTATATGCATATTCTTATTTGTATTTTTTAAATAATAATATTTGGAATTTTTTTGGTTGCATGTCCTATACAATAACTGTTATAATACTCTAATATAAGGAAAAGATTGGGTAATGTGAAAGAATGAAGTTTCAATAAGGTGGGAAAGGTCACTCACCAAGAGAAAATAAATTATTCTTAGAAAAATGTAAAGAGATGATAGATATAGAAACATATTTTTTCAATATCGCATTGTATCTACAACAAAATTGTGAGAATTTTTAGTATATTGAATTTTGAAGATGAAATTCTTTTAAGTCATCAATGGTCATTTTTACATCCATTGTGTGAAAGTCTAACCAATATTTGTTCATTGTTTTGGCATATGCGATTTTATATATTTCATTACTGTTTTCAGAAGTATAATAATGTCAATCTGTGCTGCTTTTTGTGCATATTGCAATGTTTGTGCAAACAGCGCGAAGCCATAAATTTTCATTAATGCAAGTATACTCTGTATTTGGATTAATTTAAATATTTATAATTTATGGTATTAACAGTTTTTAGTTGTAAATCTAAAGTAGATATTGTATATTATATTTAAAAAGCAGGGTATCAAATGATTTGCGGTTTAATAATATATAAAGTGGCTTGCTTAAGCGAATTGAGGTGATATCATGGGCCTATATTTAAATAAAGGAAATGATTTATTTGAAATTTCAGTTAATGATGATATATATGTTGATAAATCTGAGCTTATTGCATGTACAAATAAAGTTTTAGGAAAAAGAGACAGGTATATTTGTGTAAGTCGTCCAAGGCGTTTTGGTAAATCAATGGCAGCAGAAATGCTTGCAGCATATTATGATAAAAGCTGTGATTCAATGCTGCTTTTTAAAGACCTTAAGATTGCTAGAAATTCTGAATTTAAGAAGAACTTAAATAAATATGATGTTATATTTTGGGAGATACAAAATATTATTGCCGAATCAGATGGTATTGATAATTTAGTTGATTATTTAAAAATTTCGCTTATTAAGGAATTGAAAGCAAAGTATAGTGATTATATGCGTCCCGGCTTTGAATTTTAGAAAAAGCT
>CAMWXG010000002.1 GCA_947178155.1 uncultured Lachnoclostridium sp. | reverse complement strand
ACTATTCCTTTGTTTCAATTATATATGTATAAAATTATTTTGTCTATCTTTTTATTAATCCAGAAAAAACATATTTTATGATTAATAAAAATATTTAAATAAATTATCAAGTTTTTCAGAAGAAGAAACTTTAATACTAAATATTGATAGTAATAACCGAATGTGGTAAAATTATGTTATAGTATTATGTGGAGGAGTAATGATGACTTGGAACTATGATTTTTGCATGGCTTCATCAGTGGTGGTGTTTATATTAATTATATATAATCTGTATATTATTAAAGAGCACGGCAGAGTAGGCAGATTATATATGTGGCTGCTGGTTATGTCATGGTTGTGCGGCGTGACAGATATGGTTTCCGGATTGTTTTTGATGCGAAGTCTTAAGGATGTAATCTGGATAAATAACCTTGGACTGGTGGTTTATAATGTCATACAAAATGCGATACCAAGTGTTTATTTTATATATATAATAATGGTTTCCAAATATACGGATAAGTTGGACAGGAGAATTATAAAATGGCTTGTGCCAGGTTTTGCTGTACAATTAATTATATGTATAAGCCCATTTACAAATTTATTATTTACATATGATAAAAATGGTTATTCAAGAGGGTGTCTTATATGGGTTCCTATATTGGTGGCTTCTATGTATATTATACTTGGACACATTGTTGTATGCAAAGGTGACAGGGATGGAAAAACAAGATATAGGCTAATATCGGCAGTATTTATAGTATTGTTTGTGGTAGCAGTTGCAATACAGATGATGAATGGTAAATTGATTTTAATAAGTTCAGCTGTTTCAATAAGTTGTCTTATTATGCAGCTTGCATTGCAGAATTCAAGAATGATATATGCAGCAAACGAAAAAGAAATAATAGCAAGGCAGGTAGCCGAAGAAGCAAGTTTAGCGAAAAGTACATTTCTCGCAAATATGACACATGAGATAAGAACACCGATGAATGCTATATGTGGAATGGCAGATATCTTGGAAAGGTGTGATTTACCTGAGCATGAAACGGATTATGTTCAGACGATTCAAGTTGCAGGTAAGAATCTTCTTGGAATTATAGATAATATTTTAGATTTTTCAAAGGTTGATGCAGGCAAGCTTTCTTTAATAGCTGTTGATTATCGTATTGACAAACTTCTTGCTGGTGTTGAAAATATTATTGCTGCAAGGGTTTATGGAAAGGGGATTAAGTTTGAAATATATGTAAAAGAAGGCATACCTATATATCTACATGGTGATTGTGACAGGATTCATCAAATACTTATAAATATTCTTGGCAATGCTGTTAAATTTACTGAGCAGGGTAAGATTATACTTAATGTTGACTGGGAGGAGATACAGGATAATAGGGTTAAACTTATTTTTTGTGTAAGTGATACAGGAATTGGAATCAGGCAAGAGGATATGCATAAGCTGTTTAATCAGTTTAGTCAGGTTGATACTATGCGTAACCGTAAAATAGAGGGAACAGGACTTGGGCTTGCTCTTTCTAAAGGACTTGCAAATCTTATGAATGGTGATATAACAGTTTCAAGTGATTATGGCAAAGGAAGTAAGTTTACTATTAATATTGAGCAGGAGATAGTAGAACAGGCAGAACAAGATGCTGATATTTTTAGAGATTATGTTGTTTTTGTTTATGAACAAGATGCTGACAGCAGACATCATATTATTAGTATACTTAATCAGATTGGTGTAGAATGTGTTGTTTTTGAAAGTAAGGAAAATATTAATAGTGAAGAATTTGAAAAGTATGGAATAAAGAATAAGATTCTTTTGTATAGTTATGAAGATATTGAAGATATTAACATTCTGGTTCCGAATAATATTATTGCAGTTGCGTTGATTGAATATTATACTATTGTTAAGAAGGAAGTTAATAATGGGAAATATATAAGAAAACCATTTGATATCTTTAAAGTATATAATGAATTGTTTAGCAATATTTCAGTTAAGGCAGAGAAGAAGATAAAAAAAGAAAATGTTGATATGAATAATGTGCGTGTTGCTGTTGTTGATGACAATATGGTTAATCTTAAGGTAGCGGCTACCCAGCTTATGGCATGGAATGTGCTGCCAGAGGTTTTCACAGGGGGACAGGCGATTATCAAGGCTCTTGAAAGGGGCAGACAGTATGATGTTATATTTATGGATTATATGATGCCTGAAATGGATGGTGTAGAGACCACGATGAAGATAAGAGCGATGGAGGGAAAATATTTTCAGACTGTTCCTATTATAGCACTTACAGCAAATGCTGTGGAGGGTATAGAACGTGAGTATAAACAGGCAGGTATGGATGACTGTTTGTTTAAGCCGATTAATATTGAAATTCTTTTGGATAAGCTTATTAAACATCTTCCAGAGGGCAAGGTTGAGGTACATATGGAGAGACAAAATTAATATATGCTAACAGTTGAAAAAATGAAAAATTTTTCGTTTGTGAGTATAAATAGCAAAAAAAATTGTGTAGGGTTTGCAGAAATGAGGTAAAATATGAATAGGGTAGTTGTAACTGGAATGGGACTTATTACTCCTATAGGCAATGATGTCGAAACATTTTGGAAGAGTATCCATGAAGGCAGGGTTGGCATTGGACCTATAAGGAATTTTGATACAACAGATTATAAGGCAAAGCTTTCAGCAGAGGTTACGGATTTTGAGCCAAAGGACTATATGACGCCTAAAGATGCTAAAAGGATGGACAGGTTCAGTCAGTTTGCAGTTGCTGCTGCTATACAGGCAGCAGAGGATGCAGGACTTGATATGGCGAGGGAAGATGAGTACAGAGTTGGAGTGTGTATAGGTTCTGGAACAGGAAGTCTTATGGGAATTGAGAGGGAATATGATAAGCTTCTTGAAAAAGGTGCAAAAAGAATAAATCCGCTTACTGCGCCTATGGTATTGGGAAATATGGCAGCGGCAAATGTTGCTATGTGTCTTAAGTGCAGAGGGAAATGTATAGATGTAGTAACTGCATGTGCAACAGGAACTAATTCTATAGGTGAAGCATTTAGAGCTATACAGCATGGGGAAGCAGACATAATTGTTGCAGGAGGTGTTGACAGTTCTGTAAGTAAGTTTGGAGTTGCTACATTTCAGGCACTTACAGCACTTTCTACATCTGATAATCCGCTTCAGGCATCTATACCATTTGACAGAAAGAGGGATGGATTTGTAACAGGCGAAGGAGCAGGAGTGCTTGTACTTGAAGAGCTTGAACATGCAATAAAAAGAAATGCACATATATATGCTGAAATTGGAGGATATGGTGCGACATGTGATGCAAGTCACCTTACATCCCCACTTGAAGATGGTTCTGGTGCAGCTAAGGCTATGGAGTTTGCAATAAAAGATGCAGGGCTTATGCCAAAAGATATTGATTATATTAATGCACATGGTACAAGTACACCAATGAATGATAAATTTGAAACAAGAGCGATTAAGCTTGCTTTTGGGGAACATGCTTATAAGGTGAAAATTAATTCAACAAAGTCAATGATTGGTCATCTTTTTGGTGCAGGGGGAGCAGTAGAGCTTATTACATGTATTAAGTCGATAAATGAGGGCTATATCCATCAAACCGTGGGACTTGTTGATGATGATCCTGAATGTGATCTTGATTATACAAAAGGCAGTGGGGTGTATATGCCTGTTAATATTGCTATAAGTAATTCATTGGGATTTGGTGGTCATAATGCAACAATTCTTGTAAAGAAATATTTTTAACTTTTATTATGAACATAAAATTTATTTTGGCAGAAAGGAGTGAGAGGTATGACTGATAAGAATTTTATTAAAGAAGACAATGTAATCGGGGAAATCTCGCGGGCTGAACTTGAGGCTTTGGTAGAACATTCAGAATATGCACTTTTTATTGCAAAAGCAGGTTCAGAGGTAGAACTTATTTATGCGAATGACAGATTTTACTCTATGTTGCAGTATACACAGGAAGAATACAATGAAAATTATGGCAGCAGTTTTATGGGTTCTGTACTTTTAGAGGAGAAACAGAAAGTGAGAAACCTTATTGCCAGACAGGCAGCAGCAGGCGGAATGTTAAAACTTGAATATCGTGCTATGCGCAGAGATGGTTCTATTATATGGATTAAAATGTCTGCTAAGTCTGTTATGGTAGAGGGTGAGATGCTATATTACAGTTCCTGCATGGATATAACTGAGTCTAAACGCATCCTTGATGAATTGTATAATGCTAAAAGAGAGCTTGATATAATGGCAAACAGTATTCCTGGCTGTGTAATAAAAGTCAGTATGATGGATTTTAAGCTTATTTATGCCAATGATGATTATTATCTTATGACAGGATATACCAGAGGCGAATTCCATATGGAGTTTGGTGATTATTGTGATGGTATAATACATAGAGATGATGTTGAGAATGTTACAAATAATATTAAGCTTGCAATAGAAAATCACGGGCTTTTAGGATTTGAATGCAGGATTATTGCAAAGGATGGAGAGAGAAAATGGCTGTATGTAACAGGAAGAAGGATTGGAAGTGACAATGGAGCGCCTGTATATTTATGTGTTCTTACAGATATTACTGCGAAGAAGAATATGGAAAGAGATTTTGAGGACAACGTAAGACGGGCAGAGTTTATAGCAGAATCATTACATGAAATGATTTGGACATATGATATTAAGAGCAAAAGATTTAGGAAACATGGTGATATTAGCAATACTTATGGAAGAAGTCCTCTTGCTAAAAATTTATTTGATATAAGTGCAATGACAACAATAATACATCCTGATGATATTGAAAGGTATAGTAGAATTATAAAAGAAAGAATTGAAGTTGAAGGTCGTTCAGTAGAGAGCTTCCGTGTTAAGAATGACAATGGCAATTTCCAAAGAATAGAATTTCATGTAATATCAGTAAGTATTGATACTGATGATATTCCGGATAGAATATATGGTGTTGTAAGAATTGTTTCAGACAGAAGTGAAGATGTTATACCAGATGTGTCAGGCAGCAGTAATAAACTGATTACTATGGCAAGGTCTGCACAGGCAAAGTCAGAGGACAATGTTACTGATTTAATGTCATATGCTTCGTTTTTAAGCAAGACTGATAAGATTTTAAAAGGCAGGAATGATGAAGACCATTATGCCATTGCATGTACAGATATTAATGAATTTCATAAGTTTAACCATCAGTATGGATTTTCAATAAGTAATAATATACTTAAAATATTTTCAAAGGTACTTTTGAATAATATTGCCAAAGATGGTATGTGTTCAAGAGTAGATGGTGATTATTTTGTAGTTATGTTTAAATACGCTAATCATAAGGAGCTTATGTCACTTATGTCTGAAATGGTACGTTCAAAAGAAGAATTCGACCAAAAGGAGGGTAATATAAGTTTTGGCACTACTACAGGTATATATCTTGTACAGCCAGAGGATCATGAGCTTACAGACATGCTTGAAAAAGCAGATCTTGCGAGACGCAGTATTAAAGGACTTATGGGAAATCATTATGCTATATATACTGATGATTTACAGAAAGAAAGATTTAAAGACGAGAAGATTGTTGATGAGATATATAATGCAATAAGGAACAGAAGCATAGAAGTATGCTATATGCCTCGTATTTATAAGAATAAAGAGAATGTTATAGGCTGTAAGGCAGTTCCAAGGGTTCTTTTAAAAGATGGACAGTATATGGAATCAGTTAAGCTTCTTAAATTTATTGAGCGTGGTGGCAAGCTGAATGAGTTTGCATTTGTTTCACTGTCATCAGTGTGTTGCAATATGGGGGCATGGAAAAAGCTTGGAAATAAGACGGTTCCATTGTCTATAGAGATGACAGCAAGTGAGTTGTCGGTTAAAAATGCAGTTGAAATAATTGATGATATTGTTGTAAAAAAGAATGGTATTGATCCTGGGGAAATTATATTTGAGATACATGAGAGGTATTTTTCAGAAGGTACAACGGTATTTGATATAGCTGTTGACAAATTGTGCCGACGGGGATATCAGGTTGTTATAAGCAGATTTGGCTCTGATCATACAGCGATTGATACAATAAGAAGACTTCCTGTTACAGGAATAAAGTTTCATGGCGGATATTTTAATGAGAAATTTACAAATGAGCGTGAAAAAATTGTTCTAAGCAAGGTTGTTGAGATGGCAAGAGAGCTTGGGCTTACTGTTACCTGTGGAGGCATACAGACAAAGACTCAGGAAGATTTTGCAAAAGCTATAGGATGTGATGTACTTGAGGGAGATATGTATTATGGCAAGGTAAGAAACAATGTGTTTGAAAAATGCTTTTTATCAAATTAATATTAAGAAATGGAGGTTTTTAAATGTTTAGAAAATATGCAAAGGGGATTTTTTGCGTAATATTGGCAATTATATTGACATCAGTAAATATTGCGGGCAATGATGTCTATGCAGCATCAAGACCAGCAAAACCTGTATTTACCGTAGCTAAGAGGAATAAAAAATCAGCGGTGCTTAAGATTAATAAAACAAAAAATGCTACAGGATATCAGGTATTCCTTTCTAATTCAAAGAATGGCAAATATCAGCAGGTTGCAGCTTCACGTACACATAAAGTAAAGCTTTTAAAGCTAAAGAAAGACAAGGTTTATTATGTAAAAGTAAGAGCGTTTAGAACTGTAGGATATAGAATAACTTTGGGGAAATTCTCAAAGGTACAGAAAATCGAAAAATATGGTAAGAAACCAGAAGTTCCGGCACCGGAAGAAACTCCAATACCAGATGGTACACCGAATCCAGAAGAAACTCCAATGCCAGATGGTACACCAAATCCGGAAGAAACCACTATACCAACAGGTTTACCAGATAGTACACTGCCACCACAAGATACAGCAATACCAATTGTATAATAGGTATTTATAGACTACTAAATATTTAGAAATTATTGTATATGAAAATTGTATGTAAAAGGAGATAATGAAATGTTGGATATTAAATTTCTGAGAGAAAATCCCGATATAGTAAAGGAGAATATAAAAAATAAATTTCAGGACGAAAAACTTCCTCTTGTTGATGAAGTTATCGAACTTGATGCACAGGCACGTAAGGCGCAGCAGGAGGCTGATGAACTTCGTGCTGCAAGGAAGAAAATTTCAAAAGAGATAGGCGCTCTTATGGGACAGGGAAAAAAAGAAGAGGCAGAAGCTAAGAAAGCAGAGGTGAATAAAAATGCTGAGCGTCTTGAAGCACTTTCTGTTAAGGAAAAGGAGTTTCAGGAAAAAGTCAGGAAGATAATGATGGTTATTCCAAACATTATTGACGAGAGTGTGCCTATAGGCAGAGATGACAATGATAATGTGGAGATTGAGAGGTTTGGAGAGCCGATAGTGCCTGATTTTGAGATACCATACCATACCGAGATTATGGAGCGATTTAATGGCATTGATCTTGATGCAGCGGGTAATGTGGCTGGAAATGGATTTTATTATTTTATGGGTGATATAGCAAGACTTCATTCTGCTTTAATTTCATATGCAAGAGATTTTATGATAGATAGAGGTTTTACTTATTGTATACCACCTTTTATGATTAGAAGCAATGTTGTAACAGGTGTTATGAGCTTTGCAGAGATGGACGCAATGATGTATAAAATAGAAGGTGAAGATTTATACCTGATTGGCACAAGCGAACATTCTATGATAGGCAAATTTATTGATACAATTACAGAAGAAAAAGATTTGCCAAAGACTTTGACAAGTTATTCTCCATGTTTTCGTAAAGAAAAGGGTGCACATGGCATTGAGGAAAGAGGTATATATCGTATACATCAGTTTGAGAAGCAGGAGATGATAGTAGTCTGCAAACCAGAGGAAAGTATGATGTGGTTTGATAAACTTTGGCAAAATACAGTTGATTTAGTTCGTTCTCTTGATATACCTGTGCGCACCCTTGAGTGCTGTTCAGGTGACTTGGCTGATTTGAAGGTTAAGTCTATTGATGTTGAAGCATGGTCTCCAAGACAAAAGAAATACTTTGAGATAGGAAGTTGTTCTAATCTTGGCGATGCTCAGGCACGACGTTTGCAAATACGTGTACGTAGGGAAGATGGAAGTAAATATTTTGCACATACGCTTAATAATACTGTTGTTGCACCTCCACGTATTCTTATTGCATTTTTAGAGAATAATCTTTTGGCAGATGGAAATGTACGTATACCAGAAGTATTAAGACCATACATGGGCGGAAAAGATTTTTTAAGTAAGTAGAATTATTATTTATTAAAAAGTTTTAGATTGGAGGAATGGCTGATGAGGCTAGATGCTAACAGAAACAGGGCTGACAGAGAGAAAGAGGAAAGAGAATGTAAACAGTGCGGCCGTTATTTAAATAAACTGTATAAAGAGGAGCTATGTCCTTCCTGTATAGAAATGAATCTTTTTGCAGAGGTAAAGGAATATATTCGTTCTAATATAGTTAAAGAAAGTGACGTTGCAGAACATTTTGGCATTCCTGTATCTAAAGTCAGGTCATGGATTAAAGATGGCAGAATACAATATAAGACTGAAGATGGTAAAACTACTTCAAGTGTATACTGCCAAGTATGTGGTAAAAGCATAGAATTTGGAACAATGTGCGCTGATTGTAGGAAAAATGCAGGACTTCAAGTTGTTGCAAAACAGCAGGTTCAACAAGATACAGATTCGTCAATGCGTTTTATTGGAAAGTAGACTTGTTTTGCAGCCTATGACAATATGTAAATAAGAGAATCGATAAACATATTCAGAAAAAATGCAAAAAGCAGAGGAAATATTGCTTTTTGCATTTTTTATATTCAAACACTCTCTAGAGGGTGTTTGAATAATAGTTTAGCAGAAGGCGGACTACGCGGCTGTAGCTTGCCATGCCATCTTTTATTCCATTAATCTTTAAATTTCCATCAAGCATTTTATTTGATATTGTTTCAACAGTTTCAGTTTTAAATATTGAAGTTTTATTTATTCTATCCCAGTCGTCCTGTTTTAAAAATACATCATCTGCAGCAACAGTTTCAGTAATAAGAGTACGATTTTCCCATTCTGTTTCATTTGCACTATTTTTAAAGTCTTTAGAGACATATCCAAGTACATTTATGTATCCAGAGTATTTAAAAAAAATATCATCAGATTGTGTGCATGCCATAAATGCAATAAAATTGGCCTCATCTTCATATATGTATCCTTTTAGGTGTGCAAGTTCATGGCATATAGTGTATGGCATGTTTGCTATGTACATAGTAGTATTATAATTTGCTTCAAGCGTAAATGGAAAATAAATTCCTGCAAGATATTGCTGGCTCATAAAGTCAGATGCCATTATTTTTTTTGGACGTGGGTAATATCCTGCAAGGTTAGGATATGTTTCTCCAAGTTTTTTCATGCTTTTTATACATTCAGCATACATATCTTTGTTATAAATTATTTCACCATTGTTGTCACGCTCAAATTGGGTGGAAAGTTTATTGAGATTTGCAACTATATCTTCACGTAGGTTGTTAAGGTCTTCAAAGCCATATACTTTAGATGTATCCATATATTGAGCTTCAAATGTAGAAGCATGGTATTGTATAAAGCATCCAAGAGTCTGTATCAACAGGACAAATACAATAATAAAACTTATTATATTTAAGTATACATGACAAAATTTTTTCAGTCTGTTAAACGGAAAAATTGACAAAAATAAAATAATAACGCAAAATGCAAGCAGAAAAATTCCAAGTACAATAAGTATTTCACCAACTGATATAGGGAAAATGCTTGTAAAGCGGCTATATGTATTGACAAATATTGGCATAATATGTGCGATATACCAGTCTGAAAATGATGTGCTGTTCCAAGCGGCAATATTTAATACTACAGATAATATAAATATAAACAGCTTGATTTTAGTGGATAACTTTAGATGATACCTTTTCTTAGGTTTAGTCTTAAGATTATCTTTAGGTTTAACCTTAAATTTATCTTTAAAGTTATGCAAAGCTTCCATAACAAATACATTCCTTCCATTAATTTTTATATCATTATATTAAAGAAATTATGTGATAAATAAATGTCACCGCCATTAGTGGAAGATTTTCACATTTCTAGAACGTGTTTGAAAATGGCTCTAAGCCGTGGTAATTTTAAATCAGTTTTTCTATGTATTCAAACTTATACTTTTTAATAATCTGTGTGCATAATTTATTGCCTTCATCATTATTTAACTGCTCTGGTATATGTGCATCAATTCCTATTATACATGAATTTTTATGTATGCATGCAAGTGACAGAAAAGCAGGTAAAGGGTAGTGCTTATTTTGATATGCACCAAGCATATTTATCTCTATAGGGATATTTTTTTCTTTTAGGTATATGCATAATCTTGACATATGCTTATTATAAATTTCAGTAGCTCCTTTAAAGTTTATAAGGTCAGGGTGTGCTACATACAGATAACGTCCGGATTCCATACCTTCAATTATGCTGTCAACATATGCTTTAAGAAAATTTTCATCAGCAGTTGGGCTGCCGGAATACTGGGAATGTCCTTCGTGTCCCATAAAATGTTGTCCAAGTATCATGTAGTCAAGTGGATATTGCGCATACAGCTTGTCTTGCATTTCAATAAGCTCTGGTATATATTCGCTTTCAAATCCAATAAGAATTTTAATATCAGAGGCATATTCTTTGCGTAAGTTTTCAAGAGAGAAAAAATATCCATCTATTTCATGAGGTTCCATACGTATTCCTGATACATATCCATCAGGATATATCCATGGACAGTGGTCAGAAAAGCCAAGTGTTTTAATGCCTGCGGTAATCGCAGTTTCAACATATTCCCTGTCTTCTCCAAATGCGTGCTTGCAGCGGTATGTGTGTGTATGGTAATTTGCAGTGATATTCATGATTAAGCCTCCTCTATTTTTAAAATTCCATTAAAGTATTATAGCAGAGTAAAATTTATATAACAAGAGGGGTATTTGTAGCAAAAAAGTGATTGTCACATTCTTTAAGATTTGGTATTCTATAATCAAATATGAATGTAGAAATGAGGTGCATCATGAATTTTTTAGATGAAAAGATTCAAAAGGACGGCATTGTAAAAGAGGGAAATGTTTTAAAAGTAGACAGTTTTTTAAATCATCAGATGGATATTGACTTATTTGACAAAATAGGAGAAGAATTTAAACATCGTTTTGCTGATAAAAATATTAATAAAATACTTACAGTGGAGGCTTCTGGTATTGGCATTGCCTGTATTGTAGCAAGGCATTTTAATGTGCCTGTTGTATTTGCCAAAAAGTCTAAAAGTATTAATATTGAAGGCGAAATGTATATGGCAGAGGTTGAGTCTTTTACGCATAAATGTAAGAATCAGGTAATTGTTTCCAAGAAATTTCTGACATCTGATGACCATGTACTTATTATTGATGATTTTCTTGCAAATGGCTGTGCACTTCAGGGACTTATATCAATAGTCAATGAGGCAGGCGCTTTTATAGAAGGTATAGGCATTGTTATTGAGAAGGGTTTTCAGGTAGGGGGACAGGTTATAAGAAATTTGGGATATCATTTGGAGTCGCTGGCTATAGTGGAAAGTATGGATGCATCTACAGGTGTTATTAAGTTCAGGCATCAATAATAGTAGGAGGAGGTTTGTATGAAAGATGTAGATATTTCTGTGGATAATATTTATAAATTAGATGGTAAGATACCACTTTCTAAAGCGATCCCATTTGGTTTACAGCATATACTTGCAATGTTTGTTGCAAATATTGCACCTATTATAATAGTTGGAAATGCATGTGGACTTGGGACAAAACAGAGTGCAATGCTTATTCAAAGTGCTATGATAATTGCAGGTATAGGCACTCTTATACAGCTTTTTCCAATATGGCGTATAGGCTCAGGTTTGCCAATAGTTATGGGTATAAGTTTTACATTTGTATCTATATTATGTTATCTTGGTTCTGTATATGATTATAATACTGTAATAGGAGCTGTATTAATTGGTGGGATTATTGAGGGATTTCTTGGACTTTTTGCTAAGTTCTGGATTAAAATAATTACACCTATTGTAGCATCAAGTGTTGTTACTGCTATTGGTTTTTCTTTATTGTCTGTTGGAGCTTCTTCTTTTGGAGGAGGAAGTGGAAGTGATACATTTGGATCTCTGTCAAATTGGATACTTGGTACTATTACGCTTTTATGTTGTATTATTTTTAATATATTTGCCAGAGGTTACAAAAAACAGTTGTCTGTTTTATTTGGGTTGGCTGTAGGATATATTGTGGCTATATGTATGGGAATGGTTGATTTTTCATCTATACAAAATACATCTTTAATCGCATTTCCTAAGTTAGTTCCATTTCGTCCTGAATTTAATGCGAATGCAATTTTATCTGTAACGCTGATTTTTCTGGTTTCTGCAACAGAAACTATTGGTGATACTTCTGCGCTTGCTTCGTCAGGCCTTGGCAGGGATGTGACTGTTAGGGAAACATCAGGTTCAATAGCATGTGATGGTTTTATCAGTGCAGTATCTTCTGTACTTGGCTGCATTCCTATTACATCATTTAGCCAAAATGTAGGGCTTGTGGCAATGACACATGTTGTTAATCGTTTTGCTATTGGAGCAGGTGCTATAATAATGATTTTGGCAGGTATTTTTCCTGTATTTGGAGCAATACTTGCAACATTGCCTGATGCAGTGCTTGGAGGCTGTACTATTATGATGTTTGGTACTATAGTAGTAAGCGGACTTCAAATGATTAGCAAGTGTGGGTATACACAGCGCAATATAACGATTGCTGCATTGTCATTAAGCATAGGAATAGGTTTTACACAGGTGCCTGAGATTTTTGCAGTATTTCCGCAGGTTGTACAGAATGTATTTGCACAGAATTGTGTTGCAGTAGTATTTTTGGTTTCTGTAGTTTTAAGCCTTGTACTGCCGGAAGAGGTGTAAATATAATTTTATTATACAAGGAGGAGTTATTATGAGTAGAGTATGGAAAAAAATATTAAGCATTGTACTTGCTATAGTAGTTGCATTTGGGGCATCTAATGTGTGTATCAGTACTGATGCATATGCTGCTGTAAAGGCAAGTAAGATGAATGTTTCAGTATCAAAAAAAACATTGTATATTGGGTGGACTAACAGTAAAAAAACAGCTAAGATTAATGTAAAGTTAAAACCATCAGGGGCATCAAAAGATGTGACTTTTAAATCATCAAACAAAAAGGTTGCAAAGGTTTCAGATAAAGGAAAGGTTACTGCTGTGAAGGCTGGAAATGTAACTATTACAGTTACTTCAAAGAGCAATAAAAAGCTTAAAAAGAAGATTAAATTTACAGTAAAGAATTACAAACTGACATTTGCTTCAAATGAACAGGATATTTATCTTAAGGGAGATGCGGATACAACTTCAGAGGAACTTACACTTTATGGCGTGGCAGACAGTATTTCCTTTACTTCGTCTAATGAAGATGTGGCTTCTGTTGACGGGAATGGACGTGTGACTGCAAAAAGAATGGGAAGTACGATTATTACAGCCGTTTCGTCTAAAGGAGAGGTTGCTGAATGTAATGTAAATGTGTTGCGTTCTAATATTGCCATACATGATCCTTCGGTTTATCATGATCCTATTTCTGGTAAGTATTATTCGTTTGGTTCACATATTATGGCAGCAGTTTCAACTAATCTCATTGGTTGGAGCAGTACAGCAGGTTCAGGGAATAATTACAGTGATTTAAGTACATTATTTTCTAAAAATTATAAAGAAGAATTTGCAGAGCCTTATGCATTTACAATGCCTAATGGTGCGAGTCAAAATGCATGGGCGCCTGATATTATTTATAATACTTCAATGAAGAAATATTGTATGTACATATCTATAGTAGATGGTTCCACAAAATGCTGTATTGCTATGGCTGTAGCTGACAAGCCTGATGGACCTTATTCATATAAGGGAATGATTGTATGTTCAGGTCTTAAAGAGGATGGAAGTGATGTAGATAAGACAAATATTGCAGAAGCGCTTGGTATAACAGATGCAGAGGCAAAGAGCAGCAAATATGCATCGCTTGGGCACAAAAGTCCAGACTGCATTGATGCAACAGTATTTTATGACCATGAAGGGAAGTTGTGGATGGTATATGGTTCATTTACTACAACAGGAGGTATAAGGCTGTTAAAACTTAATCCTGATACTGGGCTTCGCGGTGATAATTATACAGATAGTGGAGATGGTAGTGAAGATGTACTTAGCACAGATGATCCTTACTATGGAAGAAAGATTGCAAACAGTAATGGTGAAGGACCATATATTCAGATGATTGCAAATGAGAAGTCATCTACAGGATATTATTATTATCTCTGGACATCTGTAGGAAACCTTCAGTATTATGGTGGATATAATATGCGTGTTGTGCGTGCTGAAAGACCAGAGGGACCTTATTATGATACAAAGGGTAATGATGCGGCAAAGGATTTGCAGAAATACGCATTGGGACTCCGCGTCATGGACAATTATAAATTCTCATTTATGGACAGTGCAAAGGTATCACAAGGTGGCAATTCTGCAACAGATGATGGGAATGGAAAGACATTTATTCAATTTCATGAGAGAACCAGTGTATCTGACAGTTTTACATTCCGTACACATCAGACATTTGTTAATGAGGATGGCTGGCTTGTAACAGCTCCATATGAATATAATGGAGAGAATATAGAGGAAAGCTACAATCTATCTGATGTAGCAGGTGATTATGAGTTTATTTATCATAGAGACACATTTGCGAAGACAACAATTTCAAATATGGATTATATAGAATCACAGAGGCTTTCATTAAATAGTGATGGCACTGTATCTGGGGCATATATTGGAAGTTGGGAGCTTAAAGGACATTATATTACAATAAAAATAAGTGATAAAACTTATAAGGGTGTAGTATTAGAACAGTATGAACAGACTACAAACAGAGATAAGGTTATGGTATTTACTGCAGTTGGAGATGATAACCGCAGTATTTGGGGAAGTAAGATACATAAATCTGATGCGGATGCTGTTGAATCAGATGTAGAACGTATTGAGATGCCTGTGTTAATTGAGGGGGATTTTAAACTTGAAACAAAAGGGTTATTTGGTTCTGATATAAGCTGGAGCTCAGATAACGAGGCACTTTGGATTGACAATGATGTAGCGAGGGCAGTAAAAGATTCTAAAGAAGTGATACTTACTGCAATAGCTTCACGCGGCAGCAGTAGTGCAAGCAGAGAGTTTACAGTACAGGTGGTGGCAGCAGATAAGATTAATATACCTTCTGTAGTAGTTGGGGATAGTATAGAGCTTCCTGAAAAATGTGATGATGTTGCAATAAAATGGTCATCATCAGATGAGAATATAGTAAATGTAAATGGTACAGTAAATAGACCTGAAAAGGGATATAAGATAGTAACACTTACTGCTGAATATGGAGATATAAAAGAAAACTTTGATGTTATTGTATTTCCTTCACAAATGAATAATGTAATTTATTCAGAGGATTATAGCGACATTGTAAATGATGCAAAGATTGAAACAGTCTGGACTTCTGTAGACAAACAGAACTGCCTGTATGTAGAAGCAGATGAAACACATGACAGTTTTATTAAATTTGCGGCAGGCAATACATCATCATCACAAGGAGCTAAGTCGGATTTTGGAGTAGCAGAAAATACAGGAAATGACTATATTGTAGAATTTGACGTGGCACTTGATGCAGGAACCAGAGAAACAACAGAATTTGCAATTACTGGAACAGATGTAAATTATAAAGATAATAACAGTAATGCAGGACTTGAAAGCGGATATATTTTAAAACTTTCATCAGAAGATGATCTTAATTGGAAGCTCAATGATATAGGAGAAAGTTTTGAATTGCCGCTTGGCTGGGTGCATGTAGAGACCATTGTAGATAAGGCTTCAAATAAGGCAGCAGTAGTCATAAGTGATAATAATAAAGTGTATTACAGCGGTGAAGTTAAAATAAATGGAAATGGGAATTTAAATGGATTGTATCTAAGATGGGGGTGTGTGCAGGCACTTGTGTCAGTGGATAATGTAAAAGTGTGTAATTCAAAATAATTATTGAGAAGGTCAGAAGCACAATTTGTGAGCAGCAAATGAAGCATAAACAGTATGCTGTAAAATATTTCGTTGATGGGTATAATATAAAAAGTAATATTATAGTTTGATTTGAAAGGAATGGTTAATTAAATTGGGTTATACTAGTAACTTATTTGATAATTTATGTACAATCCAAAGATTTAACAATAACCAGTAATAAAACCAGGGGGAGAAAATATGTTTTTTGCAGAAACCAGAAAGAAATATTTTAATATAGTATTTTTATTTGTAATTATTATTGGATGGTTCTGGTTATATTCTTCACTTAAGCCAACAGCTTCTACTAGTTATGATTACTATAAATATAATTATTTTAAGCCTTTAAACGAAGCAGAATTTGTATATTTTGAACTGGTGTCTGAATATAAAAGAGGAGTTACAACAGCTTTTATTGAGCCAAAAGGAAATGGAATGTGGGGTACATATGAAAGAGTACTAAATGATACTGAAAAAGAATATTTTCTTGAAGTGATTAAAAAAATTAATCATTCCTATAAAAGTTCTGAAAAAATGAAGGATGTAAAAATAAATTTTTCGTATTCTGATATAGAACCATATCTAAAGGAACTGGAAGAAAAATTAAACATATATTCCCTGTATTGTACAGGAATAAATTCCAATGGTAATTCACCATACTGGGTATATACGGAATGCACCAGACGATTTCATGGCAGGGAATATAATGATGCCCTTAAAGAGTTTACACTTACATATGAACATGGTATTTCTAATGGCTATGCATATGTATTCCTGGACAACTGTGGGATAATTATGGGATTTATTGCTATTATATATTCTTTTATGTCTTATACAGAAGAAAAAAGAAAAAATGTAAACGGATATATATACACAGCAAATGTAAGCTCATCCAGGTATGTTTTATATAAATACCTAGCAGATACAATGCCGCTTATGCTTTCCAGTATTATATACAGCTTGCTTGGGGCTGCATGTTTTATATACTGGAACTATAAATTTAACTATGGGTATGATATAAGTATTATTCCGTTTTTGATAAAGACCATTTTTATAATTTTTCCAACTATTTTAATAATAACATCCATTGGGCATTTCCTTGGTGTATTATTCTGCTCTGAAACATTGGACATAATTGCCCAGTTTATATTATTTTACTTGTCAATGGGGTATGGATTAAGTGATAAATTTAGAATTACATTGCTTGTAAGATATAGCAATTTTGATGATTACACTTTATATCAAAATTGCTTTGGCAATGTAATCCTAAACAGGGTTATAATAATATTATTATCTGTTATTTTAACTGGGTTTACAGTTGTACTATTTAATTACAGGAGGGAACATGGCAGGTTAATTAATTTAAAGAATATAAAAAAATCTGTTGTAAATATCATGCCTTTATCATTTGAAAATATAATACTAAAAAAGAAAAAACAGGAAACAAAGGACTTGGTTACAAGAGGGATTGGTTATTATATGTTTAAACAGTCTGCCAGCAAAATGGCATTGTTATATATTCCTTACTTATGTATAATATGGCCAATTGCTATTTTCCAGAAAATGAATACATTAGCTATTGCTACAACTGGGGAGAATATTTTTATTTTTGCGTCCATGTTTTTATTTATAAGGCTTGGAAATATGGAGAAGGCTAATGGCACAGAAAGCTATGTGTTTACTTCAGACTGCCTTTATCCTCTGGTATATATAATAAGAGTGGCGTTAGCAGGCATTACTTTATTTATAATGGTGGAAATTCCTGTGTTATTTCTTTGCCTTGTGAACCATGTGCCAGCAGGAAGGTGGTGCATTGGCGTATATTTAAGTTCATTATTTATTGGAATGTTCTCTCTGTTAATTACTGAAGTTTCAGAAAACTATTTAGCAGGGTACTTTTCATATATTATATATTACTTATTTGATATAGTTTCAGGAGGGAATATGCCATTAAGTATAGCAGGCTATACATACCAGGTACAAAAGACTAAGTTATATCTGGGAGCGGCAGTTGCCATTATTGCTATTATATTGTTATTTGTTGTATATAACAAAGCAGAAGGAAGAAGGTTAATAAGAAAAAATGAAAATAGAAATTAATAATCTTACAAAAGAGTATGATGAATTAATAGCCCTTAACGGTGTAAACATAACACTTGTAACGGGAATGTATGGACTTCTTGGGGCTAATGGTGCAGGCAAGTCAACTTTAATGAAAATTCTTGCAGGAATATTAGATAAAACTTCAGGTGAGATAAAGCTTGATGGCAATGTTATTAAAAACACAAGACAGATAAGAAAATTAATTGGATATATACCACAGACTTTTTCTTTCTATCCAAATATGACAGTTTTTGAAATAATGGATTATTTTTCTGCATTAAATGGTGTTAAAGAAAACAGAAAAGAAAGAATTGGAAAGCTTCTTGAAATGACACACCTTACAGATAAAAGCATGGCAAAGGTAAAGGAACTTTCAGGAGGGATGAAACAGCGGCTTGGCATTGCAGCAGCACTTGTTAAAGACCCAGGACTTTTGCTTGTTGATGAACCAACAGTGGGGCTTGACCCAAAGGAAAGGGTGCATTTTAGTAATGTACTTATGACTTTTTCCAAAGACAAGATTATACTTCTTTCCTCGCATATAGTTTCAGATATAGAATCAACTTGTGAAAACCTTGCTATTTTAAATTATGGTAATGCAATTTATAATGGAAGCAAAAAGGCATTACTGGATGAATGTAATGGTAAAATATGGGAGTTTACAGCAAGCCTTGAAGAATCTGTTGCCTTAGAGGAGAAATTTTCAGTTTCAAGTAAGAGCATTTACCACAATGAGGCAGTTTTAAGGGTGGTGTCAGAAGAAAAACCTGTGGATAGTGCAGTAAATGTACCTCCTACGCTTAATGATGCCTATATATACAAGATTGATGAAGATGATAAAAAATTTGAAGAAACGCAAAAAGCTGGTTAGAAGGATAAATAAATGGGAAAACAGGATATATTAGATAAAATTAAGATTGCAGTTATTGACAGTGGTATTGATAAAGCATGAAAAAGCGGTATTACAGAAATACGTAATTATACTGGTGAAAATGAATTTGATTTAAACGGACATGGTACATCTGCTTTTAATTGTATTACGGGATATTGCCAGAACATAGATGTAATAATATGCAAAGTACTTATTTGAGAAACAAGTCTATAGGCAATAGTTAAAGGGGAAGCCACATTATGAATCATACAAAAAGTAACAGCAAATTCACATTTTTTAAGGGGAATTAAAGGAATGAGCAGAATAGTTATTTTAATCGGCAGTATGCGGAAAGATGGAAATACAGATTTGCTTGCAAAGGCATTTGCAGAGGGCGCGAGCAAAAATAATATTGTGGAAATAGTATCTGTTGCAGATTATAAAGTAAATCCATGTATTGGTTGTAATTCGTGCTTTACAAGGGAAGGAAATAAATGTTTTCAAAAAGACGATATGGCGGAAATTTATAAAAAGCTGAAAGTTGCTGATATGGTAGTAATCGCCTCCCCGGTTTATTTTTATGGAATTAGTGCAGAATTAAAAGCAATTATTGATAGATTGCATACACCTATGAGAAATGAATTTAGGATAAAAAAGCTGGCATTGATGTTGGTGGGAGCGGCAACATTACCAGAATTGTTTGACGCAATCAAACTGCAGTATCAGCTTGTGCTTAATTTTTTTCATTTGGAAGATGCAGGTATGGTTCTTGTAAAAGGAGTTAAGGATATTGGAGACATTAAGGGAACAAAAGCATTGGATGAAGCATATAATCTTGGAGCTTCAATTAATGATGAAATTCCTACTTTTGTTAAGTCAACAAAAGAGATTGAAAAAGTTATGGGTTGACAAAAGATAAAAAGGGGATAATAATTTTATAAAGAATATTTATAGATATGGAGAATTATTAAAGTGAAGGATTTATTGATATATTTAAAACAATATACAAAGGAATGCATATTGGGACCTCTGTTTAAACTTTTGGAAGCATGTTTTGATTTGATTGTTCCTCTTGTTATGGCGTCTATTATTGATTATGGAATTGCTGCAGGGGATAGAAGTCATATTATTAAATTTGGAGGTATTCTGGTTTTGCTCGCACTGATTGGACTTACCTGTTCAATTACTGCACAGTATTTTGCAGCGAAAGCAGCTGTTGGTTTTGCTGCAAACCTAAGGCATGCTCTTTTTAAACATATTGAATCTCTCTCATTTACAGAGATGGATGAGATTGGTACATCAACAATGATTACACGTATGACGAGTGATATAAATCAGCTTCAGTCAGGTATTAATATGGCATTAAGGCTTTTTTTGCGTTCACCATTTATTGTTTTTGGAGCGGCAATTATGGCATTTACTGTTGATATTAAAGCAGCAATTATATTTGTAATTGTAATTCCTCTTTTGGCAGTTGTAGTTTTTGGCGTTATGCTTATTAGCATGCCATTATATAAGAAAGTTCAGGGTGGGCTTGATAATATTCTTGGTATAACAAGGCAAAATCTTACAGGTGTTCGTGTAATCAGGGCTTTTAATAAAGAACATACAGAGTTTGAGAATTTTGAAGAGGGCAATGAAAACCTTACAAAGCTGCAGCTTTTTGTTGGAAAAATATCAGCTCTGACTAATCCAATTACTTATATTATGATAAATATAGCACTTGTAGTACTTTTGTGGGTTAGCGGAATAAGGATTAATATAGGAAATCTTACACAAGGTGATGTTGTTGCTCTTATAAATTACATGTCACAGATACTTATTGAATTAATTAAACTTGCTAATACAATAGTTCTTTTTACAAAGGCTGTGGCTTGTGGTGCAAGGGTGCAGAGCGTACTTGCGGTTGAGCCTTCTATGATTAGCGGGACACAGCATATTGGAAGGTTTGATGATGAAAAAAGTAATATAAAGAAAAAAGAAACAGGTAGCATCAGAGAAAATGCAGGTGTAGATGTGTGCTTTGATAATGTCAGCATGAAGTATAAAGGGGCAGGCGATATGTCACTGTCTGATATTAACTTTAAGGCAGATGCAGGAAGTGTAACAGGTGTAATTGGAGGAACGGGTTCAGGTAAATCTACACTTGTAAACCTTATACCAAGATTTTATGATGTGTCTATGGGAAGGGTTTTGATAGATGGAAAAGATGTGCGTGATTGTCATATCGAAGAATTAAGGAAAAGTATTGGAATAGTGCTTCAAAAGGCTGTACTTTTTCGTGGAACTATCAGAGAGAATATACTTTGGGGAAATCCTGATGCTTCTGATGATGATGTGATAGAAGCACTTAAGGCAGCTCAGGGCTTAGAGATAGTACAAGGCAAGGAGAACGGTCTTGACTATGAAATAGAGCAGGGTGGGCGCAATCTGTCAGGAGGACAGAAGCAAAGGCTTACTATTGCCAGAGCACTTGTGCGTAAGCCTCAGATATTAATTTTTGATGACAGTGCATCAGCGCTTGATTTTGCAACAGATGCAAAGCTTAGGCAGTCATTAAAGGAGCTTTCATATAAGCCTACTATATTCATAGTATCACAGAGAACATCATCAATACAACATGCTGATAATATTCTTGTGCTTGATGATGGTGAGCTTGTTGGTCAGGGAACGCATTCGGAGCTTGTAAAGAATTGTGATGTGTATAAGGAAATATATTCGTCACAGTTTAAAGAAGAAAGTTAAGCAATGAAAGCATTATTGTTGTTTTATAAGACAGTGTTGTAATCGAAGTGGTATACCAACCGGGAATTGCTCTGAAATTCTTGTAGTGTAAGCCATTAGCCTTACGCTTTTTATTGTCATGAAATGAACTGTAACATTATAAGGAGTAAGGTTGCTAATAGTAACATTTTTATGAAAATGAGGGGGATTTATGCAAAAGGATAATAAAAATAAAGGTGATACTATAAAAATTGTGTTAAATTACATTAAAAGATATAGATTATCTATTGTATTTTCACTTATTTTTGCGGCAATTACAGTTGTGCTTACTTTGTATCTGCCTATACTTACCGGTGATGCAGTTGATTATATGTTGGGGAAGGATAATGTTGACTTTGACGGACTTCTTTCGCTTATATTTAAAATGGCTGTAATAGTTGTTTTAACAGGTATAGCACAATGGGTTATGAATGTTTGCAATAACAAGATTACTTATAAAGTTGTAAGGGATATACGAAGAGATGCTTTTGATAAGATAGGGAAACTGCCGCTTAAATATCTTGATGCACATGCTTCTGGAGATATTGTAAGTCGTGTTATTGCAGATGCAGATCAGTTTGCAGATGGACTTCTTATGGGATTTACACAGGCATTTACAGGGATACTTACTATAGTAGGAACTCTTCTTTTTATGCTTATGACAAATGTATGGATTACACTTGTAGTTGTAGTAGTTACACCACTTTCATTCTTTGTGGCTGGTTTTATATCAAAAAAGACTTACAATATGTTTAAATTACAGTCTGCAGCAAGAGGTGAACAGACTGTATTGATAGATGAGATGGTAGGCAGTCAGAAAGTAGTTCAGGCGTACAGTCATGAAGATGATGCACTTAAAAAGTTTGATGAGATAAATGAAAGGCTTAAGACTTATTCGTTGCGTGCGACGTTCTTTTCATCAACAACCAATCCTGCTACAAGGTTTGTAAATAATCTGGTATATGCAGGTGTAGGAGTAGCAGGGGCATTATTTGCACTAAATGGGCATTTGACTGTTGGAGGTCTAAGCCGATTCTTAAGTTATGCGAACCAATATACAAAGCCATTTAATGAAATTTCAGGTGTAATTACAGAGCTTCAAAATGCACTTGCATGTGCTGCAAGAGTATTTGAATTTATATATGAGGAGCCACAGATACCTGATGCACCAGATGCTAAAGCGCCTGAAAATGTTAAGGGTGATGTGAAATTTGAAGATGTATATTTTTCATATGTACCAGACAAAAAACTTATTACAGGATTTAATCTAAATGTAAAATCGGGACAGAGAGTAGCAATAGTAGGCCCGACGGGCTGCGGTAAGACTACAGTAATTAATCTTATTATGAGATTTTATGATATTGACAGCGGAAGCATAAAAGTAGATGATATTGATATACGTGATATGACAAGGAAAAGCCTTCGTGGAAATATAGGAATGGTTCTTCAGGAAACATGGATAAAGGATGGGACTATTTTTGAAAATATTGCAATAGGAAAACCAGATGCATCAAAGGAAGAAGTAATAGAAGCTGCAAAAGCATCTCATGCACACAGCTTTATAAAAAGGCTTCCGCAGGGATATGATACAATTGTAAAAGAAGATGGAGGCGGGCTTTCACAGGGACAGAAGCAGCTTTTATGTATAGCAAGGGTAATGCTTTTAAGGCCGCCAATGCTGATACTTGATGAAGCTACTTCTTCAATAGATACACGTACTGAATTAAAAATACAAAACGCATTTGCAAAGCTTATGGAAGGCAGAACAAGTTTTATAGTGGCGCATAGATTGTCAACAATACAAACCGCGGATATTATACTTGTAATGAAAGACGGAAATATAATAGAACAGGGCAATCATGAGAGCCTGCTTAAACAGAATGGTTTTTATGCAAATCTATATAACAGTCAGTTTGCATGATTTTTGTCAGATATATTTTTGCTTGGAATTTCAGCATTTGCTTGAAATTTCAAGCTTTTTTATTTAATAAAAATCAAAATAATTCACTATGAAAATGAAGGAAATTTACTAAAAACTCTTTACTTTTTTTAATATCGCGTTATAATATATACTGCTACTTGAAATTTATGAAATTTGAAAATGAATAAATATCAGGTAAATTAATTACATACAAATATTATATATTTAAGGAGATTAGAAAGATGGATAAAGGAATTGAAATCAGATGGCATGGCCGTGGTGGTCAGGGTGCAAAGACAGCTGCTTTACTTCTTGCAGATGTTGCTTTTAAGACAGGTCAGTATGTTCAGGGCTTCCCAGAGTATGGCCCAGAGCGCATGGGTGCACCTATTACCGCATACAACAGAATTAGTGCTGACAAAATCCGAGTTCATTCTAATATATATACGCCTGACTATGTAGTAGTAGTAGATGAAACACTTCTTAGTTCAGTTGATGTTACTGCAGGGCTTAAAAAGAATGGTGCTATTATTATTAATACATCTAAGTCAAGAGAAGAGATTGCAGAGAAGCTTGGAGGTTATAAGGGACGTATTTATACAGTAGATGCAAGGAAGATATCTGTTGAAACTCTTGGTAAAAACTTCCCTAATTCACCAATGCTTGCTGCAATAGTTGCTGTAAGTAATGTAATGGACAGAGACACATTTATAGGTGAGATGCGTGCCTCATATGAACATAAATTTGCAAAGAAACCAGAAGTAATAGATGGTAATATGAAGGCGCTTGAGATGGCTTATGATGTTATAGAAGCTGCAATGGAAGATGATAAAATGAGTTTAAGTGCATAATAAAAACATTAAAGAATCGATTGGAGTAACTATAGAATGAGAACGGACGTAAGTAAGATAAATGAAAAGACTCCCCATGGTGAGCTGACAGAGGGGCTTATGATATTTGCAGGGGGTTCTTCAAAGCTCTTTAAGACAGGAGAGTGGCGTACTAATACACCTGTTTTTCATGCTGATTTGTGCAAGCAGTGTCTTTTATGCGCACCTGTCTGTCCTGACAGTAGTATACCAGTATCAGAGGGGTTACGTGGAGATTTTGATTTTGAGCATTGTAAGGGCTGTGGTATTTGCGCAAATGTATGTCCTTTTGGGGCTATTGAGATGAAGGAGGGAGTTGAATAATGGATATGAAAGAACGTATGTCTGGCAATGAGGCTGTTTCTTATGCAATTAAACAGATTAATCCCGATGTAATGCCAGCTTTTCCAATAACGCCTTCTACTGAAATCCCACAGATGATTTCAACATACATAGCCAATGGTGAGATTGATACAGAGTTTATTCCTGTGGAAAGTGAACATTCTGCAATGAGCGCAGCGATAGGTGCACAAGCGGCAGGGGCGAGAAGTTTAACTGCTACATCTTCTGCAGGGCTTGCTCTTATGTGGGAGGAGCTTTTGCTTGCCGCATCCAATAGGCTTCCGCTTGTATTGGCACTTGTCAATCGTACATTGTCAGGGCCTATTAACATAAACTGTGATCATTCAGATGGAATGGGTGCAAGAGATACGGGCTGGATACAGATATATGCAGAAAATAATCAGGAAGCTTATGATAATTTTATACAAGCTTATCCTATTGCTGAGCATGAGGGAGTGCATCTTCCTGTTATGATTTGTCAGGATGGCTTTATTACAAGTCATGCAGTTGAAAATATAGAGCTTTTGGATGACAAAAAAGTTAAAAAGTTTGTTGGTGAATATAAGCCGGAAGAATATCTTTTAAATCCTGGCAATCCTGTAGCAGTTGGGCCATATTCCGTAAGCAATTATGCTATGGAGGCTAAGAAGAATCAGGAAATTGCACTTGAAAATTCAAAAGCAGTGATTTTAGAGGTTGCTAAAAATTTTAAAAAGATATCAGGCAGGTCATATGGGCTTTTTGAGGAGTACAAGACAAAAGATGCTGATTATATAATGCTGATTATGGGTTCCGCTGCTGGCACAGCTAAACAGGCTGTCAGTGAACTGCGTGCAAAAGGCATGAAGGTAGGAGTTCTTAAGCTAAGGGTATTTAGACCATTTCCGGCAGAAGAAATTGCTGAGGCTCTTAAAGGTTGTAAGACAGTTGCCATCATGGACAGATGTGAGAGTTACAATGGCAATGGAGGTCCTCTTGGAAGTGAAGTTACATCAGCACTTTTTAGAAATAAAGTTATGATAGAAACAGTAAATTATATTTATGGACTTGCAGGCCGCGATTTCACTGTTGATGAGGCAAAAGCCATTTTTAAAGAACTTGAAGAACAAGATGTTAGTGGTAGGAAAGTGGAGCAGTATAAATATATAGGATTGCGTACCTGATTCTGTTTCCAATAAATTAAAAATATATTATTAAATTCTGGAATGAGGAAAACAATGGATAATTATAGTTTAAAGACAATAATGAATAAGCCTGAGCGCCTTGCACCAGGACATCGCATGTGTGCAGGTTGTGGTGCGACTATTGCGGTACGTGCAGTGCTTCGTGGACTGAATGAGGGTGACAGGGCAGTAATAGGCAATGCAACAGGCTGTCTTGAGGTTTCTTCCTTTATGTATCCATATACGGCATGGGAAGACAGCTATATACACAACGCTTTTGAGAATGCAGGGGCTACTCTTAGTGGTGTTGAAACTGCATATAAGGCATTAAAGAAGCGTGGCAGGCTTCCGGAAAATGAAACATTTAAATTTATTACATTTGGTGGGGATGGTGGAACATACGATATTGGTTTTCAGTCGCTTTCAGGTGCCATGGAGCGAGGACATGATATGGTATATGTATGTTATGACAATGGGGCATATATGAATACTGGTATTCAACGTTCGTCTGCTACTCCGATGTATGCAGATACAACTACTACACCAGTAGGTAAGGTATCAAACGGAAAGATGCAGAGTCGTAAAGATATTGCAAATATAATGGCAGAGCATCATATACCATATGTAGCACAGACCACATTTACACAAGATTTTAAAGATATTCATAAAAAATCACATAAAGCTATATATACGGAAGGAGCAGCATTTTTAAATATTATGGCTCCATGTCCGCGTGGCTGGAGATATGAAACATCTGAAATCATGGATATATGCAAACTTGCCATAGAGACATGTTACTGGCCGCTTTTTGAGGTCGAAAATGGAGAGTGGAGGCTTACATATGAGCCAAAGAAAAAACTTCCGATAGAAGATTTTTTAAAGAAACAGGGAAGGTTTAAGCATTTATTTAAAAAAGGAAATGAAGATTTAATTGCACAGTTTCAGGAAGAAGTAGACAGACGCTGGGAAGAGTTAAAATGTAAATGCAATTAAAAGAAGATTAGGTATCTGATTATTATTTCAGATACCTTTTTTGTAATGGTATATTTGAGGAAAATAAACCTGATGTATCCAAAAAGAGATAAGGCAGGTTTATTTATTTGTGGAAATGAGGTATAATATGCTATGGAATGTGTTTATAGAGCAAATGATTAAAAACAATAATTTATTATGAAAGGCAGGTGCAATAAATGACATTGCTTACATATCAGGTATTTAAAACTGTGGCAGAGCAGGGAAGTTTTAGAAAGGCGGCCGATATTTTAGGGCTTACTCCATCTGCTATAAGCCATGCAATATCATCTATGGAGAATGAACTTGGCTTTTCGGTACTAAACAGGAGCAAGTTTGGTATCACACTTACTAATTATGGGGAGCATTTACTGCCTTATGTTAATGCAGTCTTAAACAGTGATGAGAGTCTTAAGCAGGCAATAGCCGAATTTAATGGATTAAAGCAGGGGAAAGTAAAAGTTGGCTGTTTTTCGAGCGTATGTACTAATTGGCTGCCTGATATTATGAATTCTTTTAAAAGAGAATACCCAGATATTACAATAGAAGTATTTCAGGGGACATATGATGATGTTGTGTATTGGATTAAAAATGGTATTGTTGATATAGGTTTTTTATCTGTTTCCAGTGCGGGGGATATTCCGATAAAGCCTTTATATAAGGACAAACTTCTTTGCGTTGTTCCAAAGGGTACTAAAAAGCTTGGAAACGATAATTATATGAGCATAGATGAAATGCGTAATCATCAGTTTGTTACACAAAGGGAGTCAACAGACGCTGATATACAAAATTTTCTAAAAGAAAATTCACTAAATGTACAATCTAATTATCATGTGGTAGATGATTTATCTACAATAGCAATGGTGGCAAATGGATTTGGAATATGTCTTATGCCTGAAATGGTAATGAATGATATACCTTATGAAGTAGACTGTTATCCGGTTTTTCCGGAAGCATATCGTATAATAGGGATAGCCGCATTAAACCCTGAATTTATGGCACCCGCTGTACGTACCATGTATAACCATATATTAAAAAAATATGGTGAGTAGTTGACATACTTTATTTAACTTTAGTACAATAATAATGAAAATTTGCATATATCAGCAATATATTGTATACTTAATATAATGGTCTTTAATATTTCAAAAGAAGAGGTAGGAATGAAGGAAAAACAGTGGAAGAGACTTAGTGTACAAAGTGTTATGCTTCTGGTTTGTGTATTGGTATTTGGATTTTTTTATTCAGGAGATTTTCCAGGCAGTAGTGGAAGAACAGTATTGGCAGATGATATCCCTGATAAAATTGTTTCAGAGGATTTGGCAGACTTGGATGATGAAATTTATGTATCAGATACAGGTATGGGTGAAGCTCCTATACATGCAAGTGTATCAACACTGAAAGAAAGAAGTCATACATATATAAAGCTTGTTGAGGATAAAATAGCAACAGGTGCAGCATTATATATCAGAAACGATTATATTAATAAAAGTGTAAGTCTTACAATTAATGAAACAAGTGAAAAAGATTTTTCGATTAACAATATTGTGCGTTATAATAAAGGAAAAACTATTTCAGGAAAAGCTGCGAAAAAAAATAAATCTGATTTTTTAAGAAATATTTCTGTCAGATCCTTAAAGTTAAAGTCGGGAAATTATAGAGTTATTGTAGACATAAAGACAAAGAAACTATATGAGTCATGTTTATATGAGATAAAAGGAGAATATTATATATCGTTTGCAGAGCCACATAAATTATATGATAAAATAGTAGTAATAGATGCTGGACATGGCGGCATTGATGAGGGAACATCATCAATAGACAAAAAATATCATGAAAAAGATTATACACTTTTTATTGTACAAGAGATTAAAAAGCTGCTGGATAAGTCGGATATCAAGGCATACTATACAAGGCTTGATGACAGGTATGTAAGTAAGCTGGACAGAACAAGACTTGCCAATAACCTTAAGGCGGATTTGTTTATAAGTATACACTGTAATGCATCTGACAAAGGGGACACAACAGCATATGGAGTTGAGGCATTGTATTCAGCAAGGTGTGTAAATGGGGCTTCCATAACTAATAAAAGACTTGCCAGACTTCTGATGAATAATGTTGCAGAAAAAACTGATAATCGTAAACGTGGGATTATAAAAAGAGAGGGCTTATATTTGTTACACCATGCTGACGTACCTACATCTATAGTGGAAGTTGGCTATATGACTAATAAATCTGATTTAAAATGTATCAGAGGAAAATTGAATCGTAAAAAGATGGCAACTGGTATATATGATGCAATAGAGAAAGCGATTGATACTGCCAGTTAGATATACATTGTAAATATTGTCAGTAGAAGTTAGCGAAAGGCGGATTATAAAATGAAAAAAATCATTGTAGCTACAAGTAATGAAAACAAAATGAAAGAGATACGTCAGATATTTGCAGATGATATGATTGAATATGTTTCATTAAATGATGAAAATCTGCTAAATCTGCTGGGTGTGGAGATTATAGAAAATGGAACTACATTTGAAGAAAATGCAATCATAAAAGCGAAAACAATATCTGAGCATACGAATCAGATTGTACTTGCAGATGATTCGGGGCTTGAAGTTGATTATATGAATAAGGCGCCGGGAGTTCTTTCTGCCAGATTTCTGGGGGAAGATACGCCATATAGTGTAAAGAATAATTATATAATTAATGAACTTTCATCAGCTAAAGAAGAAGAAAGAAGCGCAAGATTCGTGTGTGTTATAGCATGTGTATTTCCGGATGGCAGAGTTATAACAACAAAGGGAGTTATTGAAGGACGTATCGGGTATGAGGAAAAAGGAACTAATGGTTTTGGATATGATCCTATATTTTACCTGCCAGAGCGAGGCTGCACTACGGCACAGCTTGCGCCGGAAGAGAAGAATAAAATAAGCCATAGGGGACAGGCGCTTATGGCAATGCGTGAAAAGCTTATGAAAGAAAATATTTTATAATAAATATCGGTTATTTTTAAAGTTAAATAAGGGGTGATTAATATGAGAACAATAAAAGTATTAGTGGTTGATGATTCAGCATTTTTCAGAACGATATTGTCGCAGGTTCTAAACAGTGATCCCGCGATAGAGGTGGTGGCAACTGCAGGAGATCCTTATCAAGCGCGAGATATGATTATAAGGTTTAATCCCGATGTTATGACACTTGATGTAGAAATGCCGAGAATGAATGGAATTGAGTTTTTAAGGAAGCTTATGCCACAGCATCCGATACCAACTGTAATGATAAGTTCGCTTAATTCTGTAGTATTTGATGCTATGGAAAATGGAGCTGTTGATTTCGTCAATAAGCCACAGAATATGCTGGGGGATGAGATAACAAATTGGATTAAAAATGAACTTCTCACCAAGATAAAGATTGCGGCTACAGTAACAGTTGGTAATAATAAAAAGCTGGAGGGATTTAAAGTAAATTCTACAGGCAGGACATATCTTAATAAAATTGTTGCAATAGGAGCTTCGACAGGAGGCACAGAGGCAATATTTAATGTTGTAAAAAGATTTAACCCAGATATACCGGGTACAGTTATTGTACAGCATATGCCGCCAGGATTTACAAAGATGTATGCAGACAGGCTTAACAATCAATGCAGGGTAAGGGTTAAAGAGGCAGAAAATGGGGATATAGTTGAGAGAGGCAAGATTTTGATTGCGGCGGGAGATAAACACATGCGCCTTGTTCGTTCAGGAGATACATACAGGGTAGAATGCAAACATGGAGAGAAGGTAAGCGGTCATTGTCCTTCGGTAGATGTGCTTTTTAAATCTGTTGCTGAGGCAGCTGGGAGAAATGCGGTAGGGGTTATACTTACAGGTATGGGTGGAGATGGTGCTAAGGGACTGCTTGCAATGAGAAGAGCAGGAGCACATACCATAGGTGAAGCAGAGCAGACCTGTGTGGTATATGGTATGCCAAAAGTTGCCTATGATATCGGAGCTGTTGAATTTCAGATGCCGTTGGAAAATATCGCTGCTAAAATATATAATATACTTAATTCTATGCCATGAGAATGTAGAAAGGATAGGTGAATTATGAGAATACTTATTGCAGAAGATGATTTTGCCAGCAGAAAGTTTATGCTGCAATTTCTTTCAAAGTATGGAGAGTGTGATGTTACAGTTGATGGTATGGAGGCTGTAGATGCTTATCTTATGGCTCTGGATACCGATATGCCATATGATCTTGTATGTCTTGATATTATGATGCCGGCACTTGATGGATACCAAGCGTTAAAGGCAATACGTGATATTGAAGATGAAAGAGGTATTCCAGAGGAGGAACAGGCAAAGATTATAATGACAACAGCATTAAATGAAGGTGCTAATGTAAAGAAAGCATATGATCTTGGTTGTGTTGCCTATGCAGGCAAACCTATTGACCAAAAGAAATTTGAAACTGTACTTCATAAGCTGGAGCTTATTTAATAACTCCATAGTATAACTAAAAAAGTGTTTCCAAAGAACAACAATAATAAATGTGTTGTTCATGGAAACACTTTGAAATTATCAGAATCTAAATAGTATAACTAATCAAATAGTTCTGTAGCGCTTAAACTTGCTTTTTTATCAGAAAAATTAAGTTCTGGATTTTTTACACTTACACGTGTGCCTTCTGGAACAGATTCTGTTATAAATGCATTGCCTCCGATTACTGAGCCTTTTCCAATAACTGTTTCACCGCCAAGTATTGATGCACTTGAGTATATAGTTACATTATCTTCAATGGTAGGATGCCTTTTTACATTACGTAGGAGTTGGCCGCTTCTTGTTGAGAGAGCACCAAGTGTAACACCCTGATATATTTTGACATTGTTTCCTATAACCGTAGTTTCTCCAATTACAACGCCGGTTCCATGGTCTATAAAGAAATATTCACCTATTTGTGCTCCGGGATTAATATCAATACCAGTATTGTCATGTGCATATTCTGTCATTATGCGTGGTATAAAAGGAACTTCCATTTTATATAATTCATGTGCCAGGCGGTACACAAATATTGCAAATAATCCAGGATAGCAAAAAATTATCTCCTGTTTTGTTTTTGCAGCCGGATCACCATCATAAGCAGCCTGAACATCTTTCATTAGAGTTTTTTGTATATTTCCAAGTGATGAAAGGAAGTTTTGGCATATGTCCTCAACCTTTTCATCTATTGTTTCATCTGTCTCGTTAGGTGAAGTCTGCATAATTGCAGCTTTTGTTTGACAAAACAGGTCATTATAAAGCTTTAGTATATTGTTGCCAACAAAATAGCATGGGACAGTATGGCTTAAGTTCTCATCATCAAAGTATCCAGGAAACATAATCTGACGCAAACGTAATATAATATGTATTATACAGTCGCGGTTTGGCATACATTGTCCTTCTTTTATATAAAAAAGTTCTTCGTTTTTATAATTATCTGTAATCTGTTGTACAACGTTGTTGAGGATTGTTTCTGGAATCATAAATATTGTCCTTTCATATGTCAGAGTTTTTAGTTATATATAGTATATTCACTATACTAAAAATTGTTTTAATTATACTTGCGGGCGAAAAAGTTTTTTCGACTGTTAGTATATATTATCACTAAAACCAAATATATGCAAATATGTTTATAATTGGTAATAATTTGTTTATAGTTATTTAATTTGACAGCAGACAAAGCATTTTTTATAATTTATATAGGGATATTTTGCTTAGGATAAAAATGGGCAGGCATAAAAAAGAAATTTGCACAATAAAACTATATGTATTGTTGTGATGATATGAATAAAAAAGAAAGGGGTATAGAATATGAATAATGAAGATATTAGAGAAGAAAATAATGAAGATTTTGATAGGTTAATGAATAATTATGTAAGTGAGTATAAGCGTATATGTATAGATAATAATTCTATTGATGCAAAGCTTTTTGAGAAGTATGGAGTGAAGCGCGGACTTAGGGATAAGAATGGAAAAGGGGTGCTTTCAGGCATCACAAATATATCACTTATAAAAGCTACAGATATTGTTGATGACCATGTTGTACCTTGCGAAGGGCAGTTGTTTTACAGAGGCTACAATATATATGATTTGGTAAATGGTTTTAGAAAAGATAATAGATTTGGGTTTGAAGAGACTGCATATCTTTTACTTTTTGGTGATTTGCCTGCTAAGAAGCAGCTTAAAGAATTTGAAAATATTCTTGCTAAAAACAGAAGAATTCCTACTAACTTTGTGCGTGATGTAATTATGAAGGCATCAAGCAAAGACATTATGAATTCTCTTACTAAGAGTGTACTTACGCTTTCTTCCTATGACGATGCAATATCAGATAATTCGCTTGAAAATGTATTAAAACAGTGTATCATGCTTATCAGTGTATTTCCAATGCTGGCTGTATATGGATATCATGCATACAATCATTATGAATGTGATGAAAGCTTTTATATTCACAGACCTTCAGATGATTTATCTGCAGCTGAAAATATACTTAGAATGCTAAGACCTGATATGAGGTATACAGATGTTGAGGCAAAAGTACTTGATTTAGCACTTGTTCTTCATATGGAACACGGAGGAGGAAATAATTCAACGTTTACTACAAGAGTAGTTACGTCTGCCGGTTCTGATACTTATTCAGTAATTGCAGCAGCACTTTCATCTTTGAAAGGTCCAAAACATGGTGGTGCAAATATAAAAGTAGTTGAGATGATGAAAGATTTAAAGGCTAGTGTAAAAGATATAACAGATGAGGATGAAGTGAGAGAGTATCTTCGCAAACTTGTGCGCCGCGAAGCATTTGACAGGAGAGGGCTTATATATGGTATGGGACATGCGGTATACTCTATATCAGATCCAAGAGCAGTTGCTTTTAAGAAGTTTGTTGAGCTTTTAGCTATTGAAAAGCACCAGAAAAGAGAATTTGAGTTATACTCAATGATAGAGCGGATTGCACCAGAGGTAATAGGTGAAGAATGTGCAATATATAAAGGAGTAAGCGCCAATGTTGACTTTTACAGTGGATTTGTATACAACATGCTTGGAATACCTGTAGAGTTGTTTACACCAATTTTTGCAATGGCACGTATTGTAGGCTGGAGTGCACATAGGATGGAAGAACTTATTAACGTTGATAAGATAATAAGACCTGCATATCAAAGTATTATGAAACCAAGAGTATATGAGTCATTAAAGGAGCGTTCCACGCTGAAGCTTGATACACATTATGATAAAGATTTAATGCTTTCAATGAAGGAGGAAAGCTGTTGATATAAACAACTAAAACGTATAAAGAAGAGTCCGCCATATGGCGGGCTTTTCAGATGTTTAAAAATATGTACAGGCGGAATGTCATAAAATTGTAAGCATTTAGATATACGTTTTAATAAAAAAGTAAAGAATTCTATCAATTATTATGATATTCTGTGAATAGTAACAAAAGTGATAATAGTTATAGTAAGGCTGGATTGAAAGAGAGGTATGAGGTTTAGATGGAGAAAGGAAATATTTTGGTAGTAGATGATGACCATGATATAGCAGATCTTGTATCAATCCATTTAAAGGGAGAAGGGTACAATGTATATAAGGCATATGATGGAAAAAAGGCTATTGATATATTTGAAAAAGAAGAGATAGACCTTGCGATATTGGATATTATGATGCCGGAGATAGATGGCAGCAAGGTATGTTTAGAGATTAGGAAGAGCAGTACGATTCCAATTATTATGTTAAGTGCAAGGGACAGTGAAACTGATAAGATATCAGGACTTATAAATGGAGCAGATGATTATGTAACTAAACCATTTAATACAATGGAACTTGTAGCAAGAGTGAAGTCACAGCTTAGGCGTTACCATAATTTTGGAAATGCAAATGCAAAGTCGGCAGATACAGTTGAGCTTGAAAATTTATGGATGGACAGAAAACTTCATCAGGTTAAAGCATATGGAAAGGATATAAAGCTTACACCTATAGAGTTTGATATTTTGTTCCTTATGGCTTCTAATCCAAACAATGTATTTTCAACTGATGATATATTTGAAAAGGTGTGGAAAGAAAAGAGCTTTGAGATGAGCAACACAGTTATGGTTCATATTAGAAGACTTCGTGAAAAAGTAGAACTTGATCCAAGAAATGCACAAATAATAAAGACAGTCTGGGGAGTTGGATACAAAATTGAAGCATAGTATTTTTAAAAGTATGAGAATGGAAATCATTGTGTACAGTATTATAAGTTTGATACTTTCTATTATAACGGAAGCAGTAATAGGAGGATTTATTATTGTAGTTGCACGAATGTATGGAATATCAAAAGGCGGTTATGGCAGAAAGCCGGTTATGGATAAAAATTATGATGCATACATGGATGAAGGAATGCTGCCTGATTATCATAAAATTAAGCATTGGGATAAAAATACAATTATTATTATAGTATTTGTTATGCTGCTAATAGGAATTACACTGTTTGTCATCTATTTTCTTCTCTTTACAAGGCGTATTACAAAAGATATGAGTTATATATCAAGGTGTATATCAGATATTGCAGATGGAAAGATGGATGTTAGGATTGCAGATATCAACAGAGATGATGAGCTTGGAGATATTGCAATACAGGTGAATCATATGTCACGTGAGATAGAAAGGCTTATGGCTGCAGAGAGGGATGCACTTCAAGCCAACAAGGATATGATTACTTGTGTAGCGCATGATCTTCGTACCCCTCTTACATCTATAATAGGATATTTGCAGCTTGCTACAGACACTGAAAAATATTCAGTGGAGGAGAGACAGAATCATGCACATATAGCAATGCGCAAAGCAAAGCGTATGCAGGGACTTATAGAAGAACTGTTTAATTATACCAAGCTTATGAGTGGTGAGATTAGCCTGCACCGCAGCGATATAGATATAGTGAAACTGGTTGAGCAGATGACAGAAGAATTTTATCCGTTATTTAGTGAAAGCGGGCTTGATTATAAGCTTAAACAGAATGTAGACAGCCTTATCATGAATGTAGATCCTGAACTTATAGCCCGTATGGTTTCTAATCTTATAAGCAATGCTATTAAATATGGCAGAGATGGAAAGGTGGTGTACATTGAACTCAAAAAATACGAAAAGGAGTTTCAAGTGTGTGTAACAAATTTTGGATTGGTAATACCAGAAGAAAGCATTGAGCATATTTTTGATAAGTTTTATAGGGTTGAAGGCTCAAGAAGCATTAAGACAGGTGGTACAGGATTGGGACTTAATATAGCACAGGAGATAGCACTTCTACATGATGGAAAGATAACAGTTGCAAGTAGTGATAAGGGGACATGTTTTACTGTTGCTTTGCCAATTGTAGAGGATAAAGCAAATAGTAACATTGAATAAAAGGTTAGAGAGGACAAGGTGAAATGAGAGATATAAGGTATGGAAGATATAAACTAAAAGTGTTGATTCTTATAGCTTTATGTGCGATATGTTTTAATACATATACAGCTAAAGCAAAAGACGATAAATATACTTACACATCTATAAGCAGTAAAGACGGAACAGTCAATGTGCTTGCTGGCGATATTAAGGCTACAGTGGAATTTGGATTTGGCGGCAAGGGCAAATACAATAAAAATATGAGGGTAAAGGCGATTATACAAAATACTGGCAAGGATTTTGCAGGTAAACTCAGGATAGAGTATGGACGAAACGATGACATTGGTTTTACTATGGTGCAGAAAAGTTTTGCAGTTACTGCAGGTGGAACAGAAAAAGTAATGTTTACTATTCCATATGTTGATTCTGATGTTACAAGGATAGTCGTATGTGATGATAAGGATAATATAATTAAAACGACAGAGTTTAAGTATAATATCAGTATGTATGCACAGCTTCATGTTGGCGTACTTTCTGACAGATATTCAGATTTAAATTATCTTAAAGATGCCTTTGGCAACAATGGGCAGCCGGTTTATGACAGTACAGGATACAGAGTGTCTAATTCAGCTTTTTTTGAAATTACGTCAGAAGATATTGTAGATGCTGATTTTGCCCTTGAAAGTATTGATATTATTATAATTAATGATTTTGATACAGGAAAGCTTTCAAAAGACCAGATAAATGGAATTAAAGAATGGGTTAGAAATGGTGGTATGCTGCTTCTTGGAAGTGGAGCTAATGCAGACAAAGTACTTAAGTCATTTTCAGGTAATATATTGAATGGAACTGTAGGAGAGACAAAAACAGTTAGGACAGATTTTGGAATTACAGAAGATGAGCTTGTAAGACTGTCAGGTAAAAATATTTCACCAAAACGAATGTCTATTGACATTACAAACCTTAAAATTAGGAATTCAAAATCTGTATTAAAAGATAGAAGGGAAGTTTTGTTAAGTTCTACAGATATTGGAAATGGTAATGTACTTGTTGCAGAGTTTTCTCTTGCACTGTCAAGTGAAATTGCAAGTTTGTATGGTAAGGCATTTAGTGAGATTATTAAAGAAAATTTAACTGAATATAAAAGTACAGAACTTAGGGACTCCTATAACCAATACACAGGGGGATATTATAATTCTTCTACGGATGTACTTAGAATGAATGATACTGATATACTTCCAAATCTTAAATTGTATGCAGTACTGCTTATTATTTATGTAATTATAGCAGGTCCCATATTATATATCATTTTAAAGAAAAAGGACTTAAGGAATTGGCTCTGGCTTGCAGTACCTGTAACTTCTGTGGCATTTTCGCTTGTTATATATATAATAGGAACTACTACACGTATTCAGAAGCCATATATTAATTATGCGTCTGAAATCCAGCTTTTGGATAATGAAACAAGCGGACATAAGATTGACACTCAATTTACAATAACAAGTTCTAATAATAAACCATACGAAATAGATGTTGAGGGCAGTTATGATATTGTACCGGAAGGAGCAGCTTGGTATTATGGAGGCAATGTTGTCAGTTATGGAAATGATATAACTTTTGACTATGGCATAGATTATGGTACAGATTATACAAAATTTATAATGAATAATCTTGCAGCGTTTGAGAGCACATCATTTACTGCAAGAAATACTGCTGTATCAGAAGGAAATGTAAAGATTGAGGTATCAAAGACAGATAAAAAGATGGCAGGGACTATTAAAAATGATATGGCGTATAAACTTGAAGGTTGTGTGCTGTATCATGATGGAGAATTATATTCTATTGGAGATATAGATGCAGGAAGAGCATTTGATATAGGAAAGATTGACAAAGGTAATGTATATAATTGCAGCAATACTTATGATTTTGAGTCTTATGCAGGAAATGCTTTAGGAGGCAGTATATATAACAGTGACACTGATGTGTCAATAAAACGAAGAATATCAATGCTTTCAAAATTTTATTATGATGATTTAAACAATAGTTCCTCATGGTTTTATGGATTTGTACCTGAAGGTTATGAGGAAGGATTTACAAGTATGTTTTCATATGAGGAATATGGAGTTACAGGAGTATATAAAAGGATTAATGTGCCTGAAATAGCAGATGGTTATACTGTAATTGGGTCTTTGGAGGATTATGTTTATGATTTTGATGATACAGTGTGTACTAATGGTTATATAGTACATTCCGACCGTCTTGGGGATACAATAGAGATAACATATATGTTTCCAGTGGGCTTTGATTTGAAAGAGATTATATATTCTAAAGAAACAGCAAATGGTGAATTTAAAATTGGCAGTGACGGATATGCTGATATGGCATTTATTGGAACAGCTTATGCAGAAAATAAGAAAACAGGCAGAAGGGAAGTTATTTTAAATTCAGGTCAGGAAAAAACTGTTAAAAATTTAAAAAAATATTTCAATAAAGATGGCACTCTTACATTGTATTATGATATTGTTTCCAGCGGATTATATAGTATTGAAACATATACAATGCCTAAGGTAAAGCTTGCAGGCAGCTATAGCAAAAGCAGCAGATAATGGAGGTTTAAATGGTAGAGATAAAGAATTTATATAAACATTATGGAAAGTTTGTGGCATTGAACTACTTAAACCTTTCTATTGACAAGGGTGAGTTATTTGGTTTTGTAGGTCCTAATGGTGCAGGAAAGACAACTACTATGCGTATAATATCAGGGCTTTTAAGGGCAGATGGCGGAGCAGCAGTAGTGGATGGCGTTGATGCAACTTATGACAACCGCCTTAAGAGGAAAATAGGATATATGCCTGATTTCTTTGGAGTATACGATAATCTCAAGGCAATAGAATATATGGAGTTTTATGCATCTATTTATGGGTTGATAGGCAAAGATGCCACAAAGATGTGTCTGGAGCTTATGGATCTTGTAAATTTAAGTGATAAGGCAAATATGTATGTAGATGGTTTATCAAGGGGTATGAAACAGAGGCTTTGTCTTGCAAGAAGCCTTATACATAACCCTGAGCTTCTTATACTTGATGAGCCTGCATCTGGACTTGATCCCAGAGCAAGATTTGAAATGAAAGGAATACTGAAAAATCTGCATGATATGGGGAAAACTATAATTATAAGTTCTCATATTTTATCGGAGCTTGCTGAGATGTGTACTACTATAGGAATTATAGACAAAGGTAAAATGGTGACAAAAGGTTTGGTAGAAGATATATTGAATCAACTTAATACATCAAATCCTTTGAAGATACGTGTAGTAGATGGTGTTGAAACAGCAGTAAAATATATTAAGGAAGATCCACTTGTCAACAATCTTTCAATAGAGGGAAAGGATCTTACTGTAAGCTTTTCAGGTGATGAAAATGACGAAGCAGCACTTCTTGTTAAGCTTGTAGAAAATGGAGTAAGGGTAGCTTCATTTATGAGGGAGACTGGAAATCTTGAAGAAGTATTTATGATGGTTACAGCTAAAAAGGAGGTGCTTGATTAATGAAATTAAATCCTGTATATGGCAAAGAGGTAAAGCTTAGAGTGCGTACTGTTAAGTTTGCTTTGACTATATTTTTTTATAATCTTATATTAATAGGAATTGCACTTTTTGGGTTTGAAGTATTTTTTAATATACAATGGAATGCACAGATAGATTACTCTGGAGCAGCAAGGGTATATTTTATAATTACATGTTTTGAAGCTATTATGGTTATATTTTTAATACCTGTATTTACGGCAGGAAGTATAGCAGGTGAGAGGGAGAAGCAGACGCTTGAAATACTTCTTACTACTATCCTTAAACCCCAGCAGATAGTAGCGGGAAAACTTATGTCTTCAATAAGTATGGTCTTACTGTTGGTTTTGTCAAGTCTTCCTATAGTTTCTATTGTATTTACAATAGGTGGTGTAGGAATGACAGATTTACTGCAGTTTGTTGTTACTGTATTTGTAATGTCATTATATGTGGGAAGTATAGGAATGTTTGCTTCTTCATTTCTTAAAAAGACACTGCAGGCAATAGTATTTTCCTTTGGTATGGTTGTTATAATCTGCATTGTGACAGCAGTATTTGTATTATTGGCTAACGCTTTTGCAAATATGTATTACTATAATGTCATGGGCGGAAGAGGAAATGTGCCGGATGTTTCCTGGGCAGGATATGTTTTATTAATAAACCCTGCATTTACTGTAATTAATATGTCGGTTGAGCAGTATGGAGCAGAATCACTTGCATTTGAGCTTTTCAGAGGATTGAATACACCATTAACCGGAGCAGTTGGTGGCGGTTTAGCAAACCGCATGAATTCATTTGTTATGAATCATTGGCTTATAATAAGCCTTGTATGTCAGTTGCTACTTACAGTATTACTTTTAAAACTGTCAGCACGATTTTTAAATCCTTTAAGAAAGAAAAAGGAAAAGGAGCGTAAGGAAGGCAAAAAGGCAAGAAGGAAGAAAAAGCGGGGTGATGCCGATGAAGAGGATAGTGGCTTCTAATAATGGGAAAAAAACTGCATACAGCAGAAAAAATTATAAAAATAATAATGAGCTTACTACTTATGATAAGGACATAATAAAATTTTTGGGTATTGTAGCAAGACGCAAGTTTTTTCAGAATTATTTAAATAGTATGTCATGGTGTATATGTATGGGCGCATTTCTTGCATTCATAATAAATTTTTTATCACTGTTTGTGCCTGTATACAATGCTGATATATATGGATTTTATATAATTGCGGCAAGTTTTATAATATCTTTAATATACAGCCTTATAAGATATCCGTCTTTGTATGATGCTGCAATGTACGCAGATGCAGCAGGGCTTAAGGAAAAGCTTGTTACAAGTCTTGAACTTGCAGGAACAAGTAGTGGTTTTTCTAAGCTTCTTAAAGAAGATGCATTATCTGAAATAGAGAGGTTTGATAAAAAATTAAGACTTCCTATAAAATACCCATGGAAAAGATATATATCAGTATGTCTGCTTTTTTCTATGATGGCAGTTTGCATATTTCTTCCGGCGCAGTCAAAGCTTGATGCTAAGAAGCTCCATGATTTGGCAATGCAGGCAGATGAAGTGAAAGATAAGGTAGAAGAGGCAAAAAAAGCATTAAACAAAGCTATGAAAGATGAGGAGACAAAGGCAGAGGCAGAAAACATTAAGGAGATTCTTAAACAGGCCAAAAAAGAACTTAGTGAAGCTAAGGATTCTCATGATATAAAAAAGGCAGAGGAAAGGCTTGCCAAGAAGCTTAAAGAAGAGCTTGCAAATGCGGCGGGAAAGGATAACAAGAGTACCAGTGATAGCGGCAAGAAGCTTATTGATGCAATGCAGCCTCTTGTGCCTGAGATTGATTTGACACAACTTGCAGAGTATCAAGAAAAGCTTTCTGAAATTTCAGAAAGCAGTGGGCTTAGTGAAAGCGCATTGAGTGAGTTAAAAGGCCTTGGGGAGATGCTTACAAAAGAACAGATGGAAAAGCTGCTTGAAAATCTTGAGAAAAGTATGGAAGATGGTGAAATATCTGATGATGAATTAAAAGAAGCGCTTGAATCTACAGGCAGTGTTGATGCACAGATGGCATCAGCATCAATAACAGACATGCAGACATCAGGCGGAAGTTCAGGAGAGGCATCACAATCGTCAGGCAGTTCAGGAAATACACAGCAGGCAGATGGAACATCATCAAATGGTAGTCAGTCAGCAGGACAAAATGCTGGTTCAGGTTCAGGTGGAGAGGGTTCTGGCTCAGGTGGAAATGGTCAGGGAGGAACTGGAACTGGAACCGGAAATGGTAGTGGAAATGGCAGTGGCAGTGGAGCCGGAGGAATGGGTAGTGGCTGGAATATGGGCAGTGAAACAGGACTTGAGCGCGAACCGACAGGAGGCAAAGGAGAAAGTGTGTTTGTTACAGGCATGGCAACAGGAGAGGATGATAACCTTACTGGCAGAAAGTCAGGTGATGCTAAAATTACTGAAAAGGGCAATCAGTCAGGAAATGCGGCGGCAGGCTCAAAGGCAGATCTAGATTCGGTTGTAGGTGATTACAGCAGTCAGGCTTATGCAAAGGCAAATTCAGGTCAGGTTCCTGCTGCTATGAAAGATGTTGTAAAAAATTATTTTAGTGGACTTAGTAAGTGATTAAGGGGAGATTTAATATATGGAAAGAGAAGATGTGAATAAAATGACAACATATATGGCGGCATGTGAGGAAGAGATTGGAAAGGCTATTATAGGTCAGAAAAATGTTATACATGAGATTATGCTTGCAATCCTTGCAGATGGCAATGTGCTTTTAGAAGGTGTTCCAGGGCTTGGAAAGACACAGCTTGTTAAGACTATTTCAAAAGTACTTGATTTAAGTTTTTCGAGAATCCAGTTTACGCCCGATCTTATGCCGGCTGATGTTACAGGTACTAATCTTATTATAAAAGAGAATGATAAAAATACTTTTAAATTTGAACAGGGGCCTGTTTTTGCCAATATTGTGCTCGCTGATGAGATTAACAGGGCAACTCCTAAGACACAGGCTGCAATGCTTGAGGCTATGCAGGAAAAAACGGTAACTGTTGGTAAAAGTACGTATTCACTTCCGACACCGTACATGGTGCTTGCCACGCAAAATCCTATTGAAAACGAAGGAACATATCCACTTCCAGAGGCACAGCTTGACCGTTTTATATTTAAAATAAATATGGATTTTCCAACACTTGATGAATTGAAAGAGATTATGGAGGTAACTGTTACTAATACAACTCCAAAACTAAATGCAGTGTTAAAAGGTGATGATATTATAAAGATGCGAAAGGCGATACGTGATATACCTATAGCAGGACCTGTTCAGGAGTATGCACTTAAAATAGTGCTTGCTACACATCCGGAGCTTGAGGGGGCATCTGAGTCAGTAAAGAAATATCTAAGTGCAGGTGCAAGTCCACGAGCAGCTCAGGCAATCTTTTTGACATCAAAAGCAAGAGCATTTCTTGATGGCAGGTACAATGTTTCATTTGAAGATGTGGATGCAGTATTTCTTCCTGCGTTAAGACATAGAGTTATGGCAGGATTTGAAGCCGTATCAGATGGTGTAGATGTTGATGACATACTTATTGCTATGGCAAAGGAAGTTACCAAATAAAGGACATATTTAATATGGAAGAAAGAATTTTTGATGAAGCTTTTTTTAAGGGGCTTAACCGCGTAAAACATGTAAGCAGAGCTGCAATGCAGGGTGGAAGAAGTGGTATGAGAAGGTCAAAAGCAAAGGGCAGCAGCGTGGAATTTGCTGATTTCAGAGAATATGTAGCAGGTGATGACATAAGAAGGATTGACTGGAATACCTATGGACGCACAGATAAGTTATTTGTTAAACTTTTTATAGAAGAAAGAGAAACTTATTATTCTATACTTACGGATGCAAGTACTTCTATGAAATATGGCATTCCTAAGAAAAGTATTTTGGCAGCAAGGCTTGCAGGAGCTTTAACTTATATGGCGCTTGACAATCTTGACAGAGTAAGGCTTTTATCATTATATGGGGATAAAGTAAAAATAAGCAGTGACTATACAGGAAGACAGGGCTTTAAAAAGGCGCTGTCATGGCTTGAAAATGTTGAATTCGGAGCAAATACTGATTTAAATTGCAGCATTAGGCGAATACCATTTCATAACAAGGGTGTAACTGTACTGGTATCAGATTTTTTCAGTAAAGACACTACAGATAAGAATGTGGAAAATATTTTGGAAGCTATACGTTATCTTCGTTACATGAAACAAGAGGTAATTTTGCTTCATGTGCTTTCACCACAGGAAATTTCGCCAGAGCTTGAAGGAACTATGGGACTTATTGATTCAGAAACAGAAGAGATGCTGCGTATTACTGCAACAAGCCGTTTATGCAGGCAGTATAAGGAAGTGCTTGATAGATTTTGTATAAAGATTGAGCAGGCAGCGAAAAAATATCAGGCACATTATATACGAATGTGCAGTGACGAAACAATAGAACAGTTTATATACAGCGGAATCAAAAAAGGATTGTTGGAGAGTTAAAATATGGGGATAACCAGATGGTGGCCAATCGCATTGGCTGTTTTTATACCGGGGATAGTTCTTCTATATCTCCTTAAACAGAAAGTGAGAGAGCAGAAGATATCTTCACTTAATTTATGGAAAGAAGCATATGAGAATATACAGGCAAATACACCTTGGGAGAAATTTAGGAATAATCTTCTTATGTATATGCAGATAGCAGCGCTTATTATAATAATAATTGCTCTTATGTCGCCATATTTGACAGGCAGGGACAGCGGGTATGGTGACATTATAATTATGATTGATAACAGCGGTAGCATGAGTGGTATTTATTCAGAAGGAGTTACTAAGCTTGATGAAGCAAAAAAGCAGGCATCAGATTATATTAATTCAGGCATAGACGCAAGATTTAGTGTTGTATCCTCAAATGGATATGCAGGTCTTGAGATATCAGGAGAAACAGATAAAAAGCAGGTTATTGATGCAGTAAATAACATTTCTGAAACTCACAGGGAGGGAGCGTTTGATTCAGGCGTAAGTATGGTTCAGTCGCTTGTATCAGGTATGAAAGATTATAAGGTTCTTGCATTTACTGATGAAAGTGTTAATGTGCAGGAACTAAATTGTGAAGTTATAGATTTAAGTGTTGCTGGAGAAAATGGTGCACTTCATAGTGTAAGTCATTCTATTGGAGAAGATGGTACAGTGAAGGTGCTTGCATATATTGCAAATTATGGAAAGAGTAAGCTTATCACAGATGTTAATCTCTATCTAGGTGATAAGCTTTATGATATACAGACAGTTGAAGCAGATTCTGGAAAGGATGCAGTAGTTTATTTTAAAGATATACCAGCGGGCAGATATAGAGGTTTGCTTAATAGCGACAAGCCTTACCTTATGGCAGAGATAAATTCAGATGATATGCTTATGGCGGACAATAGTGCATATGACATTTTGGCAGGTACAAATGATCAGAAGATACTTCTTGTAACAGAAAAAAATTCATTCCTTGAAAATGCACTTACACTTGGAAATACACAGACAGTGCTTGATAAAGTTAAGGCAGAGGACGCTGATGATTTAGATGTGTCAAAAGAAGGATATGATCTTGTGGTTTATGATGGAGAAGTTCCAGACCAGCTGCCCCAAAAAAGCAATATTATTTTTATAAATCCCAAATTATCTAAAAATACTAAAGGTTGGCAGAAGGATATATTTTTATATAAAGATAATAAAAATAATGTATTAGTAAAGACAAAGAGCAGTAAGGTGACAGAATATATAGAAGATTATTCATTTAGTTGTATTAAGGCAAAGGAATTTGAGCTTCCATCATGGGCATACAGTTTTTTTGAAACCTCTTCAAAAAATACAACAGGATATTGTGGTTATTATGGAGGAAGAAAGATAGCGGTTATAGGCTTTGACCTGCACAATACGGATTTTCCTCTACAGACAGAGTTTCCTATTTTTATGTTTAACCTGCTTAAGCAGACCATGACAACAGAAATACTTGAAAGAAACGTTTACAATGCCGGAGAGCAGGTTATTGTAAATCGAGTAGAAAATACAAAAGAAACTGTTGTTACGGATACAACAGAAAAAAAAGAACAGTATGCTTTTGAACAGGATACAATTGTATATGATAATACAAATTATTCTGGACTCTATAGTGTTAAGGAAGGTAAAAACATTATGTATTTTTCAGTGGAATTTCCCGCAAGTGAATCAAACATATCTGAAAAGGCAGTTGTAACTGCGGATAAAAAAGATATTCAGGTAAGTAAACATATTAATGACAAAGTATCAACTAGAACTTATATTATACCAATTCTTTTGATTTTAACTGGACTTTTAATGGTTGAATGGAGAGTGTACAGGAAAAAATTGTGAGTAAGTGTTTGGTGTATTGTTTGTGCCGCCAATTGAGAAGCGGCAGAACGGAGATTATTATGAAGATAGCAGTACAATATCCCATATTTTTAATATTAATTCCAATTCTTGCAACTGTTGTAATTATTACATCAAGAAATTTAAGGATTGGAAGGAAACTGCGTAAAAACATGATTGCAGGTATACGCATTGCGCTTATTGCAAGTATTGTATGTGCAATGGCAGATATATCAGTAAGTATAAGTGCGCCGGAAACAGATACAATATTTTTGCTTGATGTTTCAGATAGCTTTATGGATAACAGAGAAGAAGCAATAAATCTGGTTAAAAGTACTCTTAGTGGTTTACCAAAGCATAATAGGGCAGGTGTTATAGCATTTGGTGCAGATACTAAGATAGAGCAATTTATGTCAGATGTGAATCTGTTTACAGGAGTAGATACAATGCCCTTAAGTTCTGCTACCAATATGGAAAAAGCATTGAAGGAAGGTCTTGCTCTTTTTAATGCTAATGCTGCAAAGCGTATTGTGCTTATAACTGATGGATGTCAGAATGAGGGAGATATTGAAAGTATGAGCAGGGTTCTTACAACAGGTCATGTTGAAGTAAATGTGCTCAAAATGGAAAATAGTGTGGGAGAAGAGGTATATGTATCTGATGTGACAGTACCAGAAAAAATACAGGCAGGCGACACTTTTAAGGTATATGTTACTGTTGAGAGTAATATAAAAACAAATGCAACACTTCAATTATATGCTGGAAAGAAACTTAGCAAACAGGAGAATGTAACATTAAAAAATGGTACTAATTCTTTTATATTTAAAGATACAAGGAAAAAGACAGGATTTGCGGAATATAAGGCAGTAATAATACCTGAAAGGGATACATTAAGCATAAATAATGAGTATTCAGCATATACAGAGGCAGGCAGGGCTGAAAAAATTCTTTTAATAGAAGGGAAGGAAGATGAAACAGATGAGTTTCAAAAAGTACTTAGTGCTGCAAATATAAAATACGATGTCTTTGGTGCAGAATCAGCACCATCTGATTTGGATGCAATGAATGACTATAAATGTATTATTATAGAAAACACAGATATAGACAGCCTTCCAAAAGGTTTTACTGACAATATCGAATCATATGTTAAAGATTATGGCGGAGGATTTGCAGCAGTAGGCGGCAAAAAGAGTTTTGCACTTGGTGGTTATAAAGACACTGTGATTGAAGATATACTTCCTGTTAATATGGATATATCACAGGATAAAAAGATACCAGAGATGGCTATGGTGATGGTTATAGATAAATCAGGCAGTATGAGTGATTTTGACAATAGTTTAAGCAAACTTGATATGGCAAAAGATGCTGCAGCATCTGCTGTTGATAATCTGCGTGATACAGATAGTGTAGGAGTAATTGCATTTGATGATACCTATGGCTGGAAAGTCAGGATTCAAAAAGCCTCAGACAAAGAAGATATTAAATCAAATATTTATGGAATTACAGAAGGTGGTGGAACAAGTATATTTCCTGCTGTCAATGCAGCATATAATGAGATAAAAAATTCAGATTGTCAGATTAAGCATATAATTCTTTTAACCGATGGACAGGATGGTTTCTATGAAGGATATCCAGGACTTATTGAAAAACTGGAAAAATCTAATGTAACATTATCAACAGTATCTATAGGTACAGATGCAGATGATAATTTTTTAAACAGTCTTGCAGATGCAGGAGGTGGCAGATTTTATAACACGGAGGAAGGTTCAGAGCTGTCGAGAATATTTGCGCAGGAGATATATCTTGCACAAAAGGAATACATTGTAAATAGAGTATTTACACCAAACATAATAAATACAGGTGATATACTTGGAGAAGAGGTTTCAGAGGGACTTCCTGCCATGGCTGGGTATATTGCAACAGGAATTAAGGATAAGGCGATGCAAGTTCTTACTTCTGATGAGGACAATGATCCAGTGCTTGCGTGTTGGCAGTATGGGCTTGGGAGGACAGCAGCATTTACATCAGATATAACGAATCAGTGGACGGGCAACTATGCCTCATGGGCAGAGTATCCCAATTTTTGGAAAAGTATTGTAAACTGGCTGACAGACATAGCTGTTGATGAAGGAAGTACAGTGAATATATCACAAGAGGGTAATTCGGGTAAAATTGTATATACCTCAAAAGACTATTCATCATCAACCGAGGTAGAAGCAACTTGTTCAGACAGGGAGGGCAATACCTCAAAAATTAAATTAAGTCCTAAATCGCCAGGAGTGTATGAGGGAAGTCTGGAACTTCATGATGCAGGTATATATACAATAAATGTTACACAAAAAGAAGATGAGGAAATAAAGGATTTACACAATGCAAGACTTGCTATGCAGTATTCACAGGAATATGTACCACAAAAAGACACAAGTGCACTTGACAGTTTTGTAAACCAAACTGGAGCAGCATATTTAGAAAATCTTGATGGTATATTTGACAGTGTACCAGAAGAAGTAATATCACAGAGAAATATTACACTGCCGTTACTTATAATTACAGTAGTACTATTTTTAATTGATGTAGTATACAGAAGGCTTGATATACAGATTGGGAAAAAAGTTACTACAAAACTTGGAGGCATATTTGGAGATTTTAATACAAAAAGAAATGTTAAAAAAGAAACATCTGTAAATTTGGATATGACAGCAAGTATAAAAACAAATCTTAAGTCAAAAGATAAGTCTATAGAAGCTCAGGAACATGACAAATCTAAAAAGGTGGATGTAAAAAAGAAGGATGGTAAGGAAAAGAGAGCAGAAAGAGCAAAGAAAGTTGAGAATGAAATGCTTGACGTTGCAAGTTTGCTGCAGAAGCAAAAAGAGCGTGAAAGGTAATGCTTTCTTAGTTTTGGAAAAATATTAAAAATTAAGCAGGAGGAGGTGATGAAAATGGATTATAATACTTTTTTAGAGGGGCTTTCGGGTTATTGTGAATTATATGAGAAAGGATTAAAGAAACAGGCAAATAAGCATATTGCAGAATTTGTAGAGGAATTTTCAAATACTGTGCCAGAAAGAGTACAAAAAGAGATTATTGTTAAATTTTTAGAGGAGTTTTGTGATAGTAACAATAATCTATTTAATGAAAGATTAGATGGAAGCCTGCCATATTTTCTTCATATGTATGTTATGGACTATCTAGAGAAGGAGTGTGAGGAAGAAGATAAAATGCCACAATTAAGATGGGGTTATGAATTTGGTGGCGAAGCTAACTTTCCTATGCTTGAAAGGGCATATGCGAGTCCGGAATGTGACAAAAAGACAGTGGAGTTTATGATTTTACATTATACCAATATTTTTTTCTGGGGAGCACATCATTTTCCTGAATACAGTTGTATTGAGAAAGAGGTTTATGACGATGCCATAGAAAATTGTCAAAGGATTATTTCAGAAAAGGAAGTTAACAGTAAATTACAAGAAGAGGTTGAATATTATCAAAAGCTGTATTCCTGTTATTACAGTTTTGAGAAGGATAACAGGAAGAAGCCTTTTTATGAATATTGTAAAGAAGCAGGGATAGAGTTTGAGGAATGGGCTACATATTATTATAATTAAATAACTGGATTTTAATAATGTTTTATGCTATACTTCTCTTATTATGTAAAGGTTTGGTTATTTTCACATCTTGGAGTGTGTTTTAAGATTGTTTTTGCAAGATGTGTCATTCAGCGCTGAAAGCGCTATTATTAAAATCTGGGGGAGGATTGATATTTTTGATAGAGCACAAGGAACATTTTCATGGAAGTGATTTAGAAAAGATTGAAGCAATATATGGGATAAAAAAAGAAGATATTATAAGCTTTTCTGCCAATGTAAATCCACTTGGTATATCATATAAGCTTAAGAATGAACTTTCTTCTCATATTGATGCGATATCATCATATCCTGACAGAGAATATACTTCTCTGCGCAAATGTATAGCTGACTATGTTGGAACGGACTTTAGGAATATTCTTGTTGGTAATGGTTCAACAGAACTTATTTCACTTGTCATACAGATTATGAAGCCTTCAAAGGCGCTTATAGTCGGTCCGACATATTCTGAATATGAGCATGAAGTAGCTTTAGAAGGTGGGCGTTCACATTATTTCAGACTGCGTGAGGAAGAGGGGTTTGACCTTGATTTAGAATTGCTGCAAAGCACACTTACTCCTGATATTGACTTACTTGTGATATGCAATCCCAATAATCCTACATCATCGCAGATTGACAGATTTGTTATGAGAAAGATACTTGATACCTGTAAGGAAAAAGGTATCTTTGTAATGATTGATGAAACATATGTAGAATTTTCTGACAATTATCAAGATATAACTTCAATACCACTTACACAGTATTATAATAATATAATAATACTGCGTGGTATTTCTAAATTTTTTGCTGCACCGGGACTTCGCCTCGGATATGCAGTATGTGGAAGTCGGAGGCTTTTAAAAGATATTGACAGCCGCAAAAATCCATGGACTATTAACTCACTTGCTGCAATAGCAGGAGAAATAATGTTTAAAGACACTGATTATATAAATGAAACTATAGAACTTATATCATCAGAGCGAATTCGTATATGTGATATCTTAAGCAGTTATCCAAATATAAAATATTATAACCCTCATGGAAACTTTATACTTATAAAAATATTAAAAGAGGGTATAACATCAGAAGATTTGTTTGATGCTACTATAAAAAAAGGATTAATGATACGAGACTGTTCTACATTTCCATTTTTAGACAATAAATATATAAGGTTTTGTTTTATGAAGCCTGAAGATAATGATGCATTGCTCAAAGTGATTTTAGATGAGCTTGCTGTTCACGGTCATTTGTAGATGTAAGATTTAGCTTGGTGCGTGGAATAAAGTTCCTATGCTTTTATCTTCAAATAAATCATAGAGCTTTTTAGGGTTTTGACCATTCATAAGTACGACATCTATTCCTGCTTCATAAGCAATGTCCACAGCTTTTATCTTGGTTATCATGCCTCCGGTGCCAAGCTTGGTACTTACATCTCCTGCAAGTTTTCTTATTTCATCTGTTATCTCATGAACAACAGGTATAAGGCTTGTGTTTTCAAATTTATGAGGATCTCTGTCATAAAGACCATCTATATCAGACATAATAATAAGTAAATCTGCTTTTGCAATAGTTGCAACTATTGCAGCAAGAGAATCGTTTTCACCAACTTCAAGTTCCAGCTCATCTATAGCAACAGTATCATTTTCATTGATAATTGGTACAACACCATGCGATATAATTCTTTCCATAGCATTTTCTACATTTTTTCTGCGGTCATCAAGCAGTATATATTTTGTAAGAAGCATTTGTGCTACTGTAATACTGTAGTCAGAGAAAAGATTATCATACATATACATAAGTTCACATTGACCTACTGCTGCACAAGCTTGTTTGCCGGGAGTGTCTTTTGGTCGTTCTGTAAGTCCCAGCTTGCCCATACCAAGACCTATAGAGCCACTTGATACAAGGATAATCTCATGTCCTGAATTTTGCAGGTCTGCAAGCGTTTTAACAAGCTGTTCTACACGTCTTATATTTAGGCGGCCTGTCTTATGTGTAAGAGTTGAAGTTCCGACTTTTACTACAATGCGTTTTCTTTCACTTATTTTCTTCATTTTGTGTCTCCATTTTTTATTTACAACATACTGTTGTAATGATATAATTAACTCATATGTATTGAGTGCAGCCATTTTCAGACTACCCTTAGCTTTAATAATATAGCACAAATATTTGAAATATTCAACAAAAATTCAGGGAGGTTTAAGAAATGGCAGAAGAAACAAAAATGATTTTAAGCAAAATAAAGGGAATGAAAGAAGTATTAAAGACATTTATCTGACATTGGAAAATGAAATAAGAAAGTTAAAAGCAAGAGTTGAGGGAATAGCATAGGAGAATAAAGGTTTATTATGGTTGATATTAAAATAATTGGTGAAAAATTTAAGATAAAAGGCTCATTTGATATAGGGTATGCAGGTTTATACAAAAATAAAGATTATTCTGGTACAAAAATAGAAATTATACATGATGTGTCAGAGGTTATAGAAAATTGGGATATAGTTAAATCAAGAATTGATAGTGATAAGTTTTCTGATGAAACTGTGGAGAAATGTCTAACTGATTATTTTAATAAATTTGAGGAAAAAGTACAAAAAAATATTAAACAGGTTAATGACAATTTTTTGATTAATATATTTTCTGGTTTATTAGATATAGGTTATCCGTTTTGGGAACATGATGAAATTATTATAAAAGATGCAATGCCAAAAGGTTTAGAAGATGATTTTGAGGAACTTATATATAAACCCCATTGGGATGAGATAGATGCGCTTTCTGACAAGTTTTATGATGTGCCTAATGATGGCAGCAAAGAGAAGCCTGATGTGGAGAGTGCTATAAGAAAAATGTTTCCGATGTTTGATTTGGATAGCTTCATTAAAGGTGTAGTCCCTGATATACTGTGTCTTAACGATGGCAGGATATCATTTCAGTGTGATGACAGTTTAGATTGTTCAATATTGTGTGCTGCATATGATGAGCTTGATGAGGAGCTTACTTTTACTGATTGGCACAATTTTTGAAAGATTTTAAAATAAAATAAGGACATAGTTTTATATGAAAAGTGCGAAGATATTTATGATAGGAATGTATCTGCATTTAATTTTTAGTATTGCAATACCATTTATGATTGTATTAGTAAGCAGTGAAGGCTGGGGAAATTTAAGCATGTTTTTATTTATTGGATATCTGATATTCATTGTAGCAGTGCTTATAATGGGCTGGATATGTGTAGGTATAGGTGTTTCGGCGTACAGACAAAGTGAATATGCCAAGTTAAGGAAAGGTTTAAAGCTGCTAAAATTAGGCACTATTCCGTTTTACATTCTTAATTTTATATATAGTGTAGTAGTATGGTTTATAATTATTGGAGCATCAAGGGGTATATTAGTTATTTTGGCAATTATTCCGATTTTAATTACGTGTACAATGATAGTACAAAGTGGTTGTATAGGAATATGTTATATAAAATATTTAAGGCAGAAAAATCAAGGCAAACCACATGCCATACATTATTTTTTGCAGCTAATATCTGTATTTGATGTAATAAGTACACTTATAATACTGCATAAATATAGAGAAAATTAAAATTTGATTTTATAAAAGATAAATGGTGTTACTGTTCACTGTTTTATACTACAAGTAGAATGACAACTAAAGAAATTTATGGTAGAATACGATATAATATAAAGAATAAAATACATAATTTATAATTATATGAAATAAAGGCAAATGATGCAGGATACAGATTTGTAGAAATGGAGTAAAATTATGAACATGACAATTTTTTTTGCTAATTACCATTATATGGAACAGTATGAAGGGGCACTGTCTAAAAGGCAGAGTCTTAGTTTTATTTGTTCAAATAAGGAAAGCAGAAAGCAATTGGAATGTTTGTCAGGTTATTTAGAATAGTGATAAATCTTTATAAATAATAACTGCATGGATTATAAAAACTGCTTACCTTATATAAAATATATAAGATAAGCAGTTTTTTTATAAAATAGAAAATATATTCTATTAATAAAAACGTTCCGCAATTATGTGTACTTGCAAAAAGAAGAAAGGAGAGGATATTAATGTTAAATATTGAGGGAAGAGTCAACACAGCAGTAGTTTATGCAAAAGTAATTGAGGATGCTGCAGTAGAGCAGATTAAAAGAATGTGCGATTATGAACTGGCGGCTGGAAGTCGTATACGTATTATGCCTGATGTTCATTCAGGAAAAGGCTGTACAATTGGAACTACGATGACAGTAGTTGATAGAGCAGTTCCAAATATTGTGGGTGTTGATATAGGTTGTGGTATGTATACAATAAATATTGGCAAAGATGATATTGATTTTGAAAAGCTTGATGAAGCAGCGCATTATATACCATCAGGAAAGAGTGTATGGGATGGAAGGCAGGAGCGTTTTGATCTGACAACACTTCGCTGTTATAGAAGTCTTACAGATACAAAACGACTTCAGCGTAGCCTTGGAACTCTTGGAGGCGGCAATCATTTTATTGAGGTAGATATGGCACAAAATGGTGAGAAATATCTTGTGATTCATTCAGGTTCAAGAAATCTCGGAAAACAGGTAGCAGAGATTTATCAACAGCTTGCTGTTTATCTGCATGAAGGAAAAGAGGAGTATTTTAAAAAGAGAGATGCACTTATTGCAGAGTATAAAGCAGCGGGGAGACGTAAAGAAATACATGCAGCATTGAAAGAGCTTAAATGGGAACGCAAAGAAGCAGAAATGCCAGAGGATTTATGCTATTTATATGGAACATATTTTGAAGATTATTTGCATGATGTAGAAATATGCCAGCAGTTTGCAAAGAGGAACCGCGAAAAAATGGCAGAAGTAATTTTTGAGCGAATGGGGATAAGCGGAAAAGATGCATTTCATACAATTCATAATTATATTGATACAGATGAAATGATATTAAGAAAAGGAGCAATAGCTGCACATAATGGAGAGAAGGTGCTGATTCCCATTAATATGAGAGATGGCAGTGTACTTGCAGTTGGTAAGGGAAATCCAGAGTGGAATTATTCTGCTCCACATGGCGCAGGGCGCTTAATGTCACGCACAAAGGCAAAAGAAAGTCTGGATATGAAAACTTACAAAAAGGAAATGGAGGGGATTTATACCACTTCTGTAAATGAATCAACTTTAGATGAAGCTCCAATGGCATATAAATCTTTGGAGGATATCATTGATGTAATAAGGGATTCTGTGGATATTATTGATATAATGAAACCAATATACAATTTTAAGGCGAATTAGTTATGTTGTACTAGTGTTCCAGCCAGAATAGGAGTAAGATATGTTTATGATTCCAACTATTGATATGGTAAAGACAGGGCAAAATATAGTGAATTTAAGAGAAAAGGCAGGATTGTCTGTAAAGGATTTGCAGGATATTTTTGGTTTTGCAACACCACAGGCAATCTATAAATGGCAGCATGGAACGGCTTTGCCAAATATAGATAATCTTATTGCACTTGCAGCAATATTTGATGTTTCAGTTGATGATATTTTGATTAAAGATGTATTATTTTCAAATTGTAATGATAGTTCATTAGATTGTACTGCTTAAAAAGAGATTGCGGCGGCATTGCGCCGCTGCAACTAAAATTTATATACTTCTTTTAATATTATCTGCCGTACCTTATCACGCCAGTCAGGTTTTACAAGGTAATAGACTATGCTTTCTAATACCTTGTATGAGCGAAATGCTCTTCCATCCAACTTAAAGTGGCAAAAACCAGCTTCTTGGTATTTGCCATATAATTGTTCAGTTGTAATAAAAGAACGATTTTTCATAATTTGAAAGAAATCCCTGTTGATATTTTTGCATACCGGAAAATCTGTTTCTGAAAATTCTAATTGAGACTTTCCGACAGAATTATAATGCTCTCGTCTTTTTGGACAGTTATCAGC
>CAMWXG010000001.1 GCA_947178155.1 uncultured Lachnoclostridium sp. | reverse complement strand
GTACAAAGATTCACCACAATATTCTGCTCGCTTTCTGGATTTATACCACAACATATTGTGTTGACTTTCTGCATAAAAGGACTTTTTCAGTGGCCTCCCTAAAGCCAGTGGGATTGCATTATCCATTTTTTCAATGCTAAAATATACATTATTTCCAAACACTAAACAATTTGCATTTTATAACCATATTTCTACTCTATCTATACCAAGTTAAACAAACTACTCATTTCATTCTGTCAAATAACATAATTATCTGCTTCTGTACTATCATCTAATAAATCCTGAATTGTAATATTCGCAAAATAATCCTCAATAACCTCTTGCAGTCCTTTCCACAATTTTAAAGTTTTGCATTGTGCTATGCGCTCACACTGATTAGTTTTATCTTCAAGACATGCAACTGTAGCAAAAGATCCCTCTGTTACCTTAAGTATACTACCAATACTATATTCATCTGGTCTTTTTGTCAATTTATAACCTCCGCCCTTACCCCTAAGTGCAATTAAAAAACCATTTTTAACTAATAAAGAAACAATAGATTCCAAATATTTCTCTGAAATCTCCTGTCGTTTTGCAATATCACTTAATGGTACATACTCTCCTCTGTCACGTTCTGACAGATCTAATAACACCCTAACTGCATAACGTCCTCTTGTAGAAATCTTCATAATACATACACCTCCATATAACCTATCTTACCACAAGGTTATTATGTATTTCAAGTTATTGCTAATCCCAATCATATTTAAATTCATATCCATATTCAGGCTCACCTATCTCATATCCAAGTACTTTTGTTAATTTTTTCTTTAATTCCTCATACCATTCTTCCCATATATCATCTGGCATATTTCCAGCAATCTGAATCCCGCTTGGTTCCACAGAAGCAGTTATATCAATATTATCTCCCCTCCAGCAGTCATCTCCATACCAATATGGCATTGAAGAATATACTTCTTCAATTTTATCCCAAACTTCATTTGGTGCCGTATAATGAATATTTAAATTAATATCATGCATTATAATTTTCTCCTTATTTTCAAATGCCTATTTTACCTGATTAGCAAAATTTAAGACCACTTTGCCATCCTTTCTTTTAAACATACCATCTGAGACATAACAAACAATACAACAAACCTACTCACGCTTATGAAATATAAAAAATAACCACTTGATTCTCCTCAGAAGCCTTTACCATAAATTCTTTCAATTCGCTAAGACAGGCCCATACATACTCAAAAAAACCATCTTCTTCTTCATCCTCCGTAATAGGATAAATATCATTTGCAAGCATATCACCGATATCAAAACTGTTCCTAAATTCTTCTTCTGTCAATTTATTCAATGCTTCTGACAGTTTCCTCACATCATCAGAAGAAATAAGCATAGCTGAAAATTCTGCCAATTCCTTTTCATCATCTGTAAGAACGTTTCCACTTAGTACAAGTTTACTAAAAATATTATCATCATCTCCTCCATATGGACAACCTGTAAGTGTAAATTGTATGGCATGCCATGCTTTATCAATATCAATAATATTACCTTCCTGTGCGTCATCGTAAATTAAATCTGCTAAACTATATTTGCCTTCCCTAACATTCATCGCATTACTTTTGCTTGTCCTAAAATAATTTCCTGTCATCCCCATAATCTTTTTCTCTCCATTCTCTTTTATAAATTTGCTTTATTTCCTATTTTATAGTAAATGCATTTATTTAATGTATTTACTGTAATTGATTATGTATTAAATAGTACTTATAGTATATATCATATGTAGCATATAAACAACTCTGCAGATAATATTTTGTTTCAAGTTTTATGAAACCATTTTGCATGATTTTGGAACAAAATCTTATTTTTGCAAAATGTGTTCATTCAGTGCTGAATTGGGTTATACTAGTATTGACAAATTTTTCAAGACATACTACAATAGCACATATATTGTTAAAAACTGTGATGGAGACAGTACAGCATTGGGAAAAGCCACAGCGAGCCTGGGATAGTGTGAGCCAGATGCATAAGCAATTTGCTTTAGAACAATGTTCGAATATCACTCTTGAGTTGCAGGTGGAAAGCAAATGCATAATATATTAAACAAAAATGCATAGCAAGTACATTTCGCCGGTTCCTGCCGTTATACAGGTCATGTATCTGGGTTGACTTTTTTGCACAATCCCACGTACAGCAGAATAGGTGGTTATGATAGTTAAAACTTTCGTCCTGTTTGCGGACGGAAGTTTTTTTATCGAATAGGAAATTCTTTCTACTCGATAAAAGCACACCATAAAAAGCAATTTTCAAACACGTTCTAATGATGAAACTGCCACTTATTCAATTAAAAACATGAAAAAGAAAGGAAGGTATAATTTATGTATGAAAAAGTTTCAACAGATTTAAATTTTGTTGAACGCGAAAAAAACGTTGTAAAATTTTGGCGAAATCAAAAAATTTTTGAAAAATCCATGGAGAAAAGAAAGGGCTGCCCTGTTTACACTTTTTATGATGGACCTCCTACCGCTAACGGCAAGCCCCATATAGGGCATGTGCTTACACGTGTTATTAAGGATATGATACCACGTTATAAGACTATGAAAGGATATATGGTTCCTCGTAAGGCAGGCTGGGATACTCATGGACTCCCTGTTGAACTTGAGGTTGAGAAACTTCTTGGCTTAAACGGAAAGGAACAGATTGAAGAATATGGTATTGAACCTTTTATAAAACAGTGTAGGGAATCTGTATGGAAATATAAGGGCATGTGGGAAGACTTCTCAGGAATGGTAGGCTTTTGGGCTGATATGGACAATCCATATGTTACTTATGATGATAATTTTATAGAGTCTGAATGGTGGGCACTCAAAGAAATATGGAATAAAAATTTATTATATAAAGGCTTTAAAATTGTACCATACTGCCCTCGTTGTGGTACTCCGCTGTCTTCACAGGAAGTTGCTCAGGGGTACAAACTTGTAAAGGAACGTTCTGCAATTGTACGTTTTAAAGTCGCAGGCGAAGATGCCTATTTCCTTGCATGGACTACTACACCATGGACACTTCCTTCAAATGTTGCACTCTGTGTCAATCCAACTGAAACTTACTGTAAGGTAAAGGCTGTTGATGGATACACATACTATTTAGCAGAAGCACTTCTTGACAACGTTCTTGGCAGTCTGACTGACAAAGAATCAGACACAAAGGCCTATGAAATACTTGAAAAATATACTGGAAGCGACCTTGAACGCAAGGAATATGAACCTTTATACGACTGTGCTGCAAAAATTGCAAATAAACAGCACAAAAAAGGTTTTTTTGTTACATGCGACACATATGTTACCATGACAGACGGTACTGGTATTGTTCACATTGCTCCTGCTTTTGGTGAAGATGATGCAAATGTAGGTCGCAATTATGACCTTCCCTTTGTACAATTTGTTGATGAAAAAGGTGAAATGACTGCTGAAACACCTTTTGCAGGACTTTTTGTCAAAAAAGCAGATTTAGAAGTCCTTAAAGAACTGGAGGGACGTAATCAGCTTTTTGCAGCACCTAATTTTGAACATGACTATCCTCACTGCTGGAGATGTGACACACCACTTATCTACTATGCGCGTGAGTCATGGTTTATTAAGATGACACAGGTTCGTGATGACCTTGTCCGTAACAATAACACTGTTAATTGGATACCAGAATCTATCGGCATCGGACGCTTTGGTAACTGGCTTGAAAATATTCAGGACTGGGGACTTTCGCGCAACCGCTACTGGGGAACTCCATTAAATATATGGGAATGTGAAGAATGTGGCAAACAGGAATCAATAGGAAGCAGAAAAGAACTTGCAGATCGAAGTGGCAATCCTGATGACGCCAAGGTTGAACTTCATCGCCCATATATTGATGCTGTAACATTTAAATGTCCTGACTGTGGCGGCGTTATGAAACGTGTACCAGAAGTTATTGACTGTTGGTTTGATTCAGGAGCAATGCCATTTGCACAGCACCACTATCCATTTGAAAATAAGGATTTATTTGAACAGCAGTTCCCTGCACAATTCATATCTGAAGCAGTAGACCAGACAAGAGGATGGTTCTATTCACTTATGGCAGAATCAACCCTTCTTTTCAATAAAGCTCCTTACGAAAATGTAATAGTTCTTGGACATGTACAGGACGAAAATGGTCAGAAGATGAGCAAGTCAAAAGGAAATTCTGTTGATCCCTTTGAAGCACTTGAAAAATATGGCGCAGATGCAATACGTTGGTATTTCTATATCAATAGCGCACCTTGGCTTCCAAACCGTTTCCATGTTAAAGCAGTGCAAGAAGGACAGCGAAAATTTATGGTTACACTTTGGAACACATATGCATTTTTCGTACTCTATGCCAATATAGACAATTTTGACGCTGCTAAATACACTCTTGAATATGATAAACTGGCTGTTATAGATAAATGGCTTCTTTCACGCCTTAACAGCACAGTAAAGGCTGTAGATGAAAACCTTGCAGCATATCGCATACCAGAAACAGCTAAAGCATTACAGGGCTTTGTAGAGGAAATGAGCAATTGGTATGTAAGACGCTGTCGCGAACGTTTTTGGGCAAAAGGAATGGAACAGGATAAGATTAATGCATATATGACTCTTTATACTGCACTTGTAACTATATCAAAAGCTGCCGCACCTATGGTGCCATTTATGACAGAAGATATTTATCGCAATCTTGTGTGCTCAGTTGATAAAGATGCACCTGAAAGCGTTCATCTCTGTAATTTCCCAGAAGTTATTAAAAATTATATAGATACAGAACTTGAAGCAGATATGGATATTGTACTTGAAGCAGTAGTGCTTGGACGTGCATGCCGCAATACTGCCAATATCAAAAACCGCCAGCCGATTAAAAAGATGTTTGTAAAAGCAGATAAAGATTTATCTGAATTCTATATGGATATAATACGTGATGAGCTTAATGTTAAAGAAGCTGTCCTTACAGATGATGTAAGCATGCTTATTTCATACAGCTTTAAGCCGCAGCTAAAGACACTTGGACGCCGTTTTGGCAAAAATATAAATGCAGTTAAGCAGATACTTGCGGACATAGATGGTCAAAAGGCTATGGCTGAAATCAATGAAAAAGGGACACTTACAATTAACGTAGACGGCAATGATGAAGTCCTTGAAAAAGATGACCTTCTCATTGAATCTGCACAAATTGAAGGCTATATTTCGGACACAGACCATGGCATAACCGTTGTACTTGATACCAATCTTACACCTGAACTTATTGAGGAGGGATTTGTAAGAGAAATTATCAGTAAGATACAGACAATGAGAAAAGATGCAGGCTTTGAAGTTATGGACCATATTTGTGTAGGTGTAAAGGATAACGATAAGATTAAAGGCATAATAGAACGCAACCAAAATGAAATCAAATCAGAAGTCCTTGCAAATGAAATCGTTTATAATCAGACATCCGGTTTTGAAAAAGACTGGAAAATAAATGGTGAAGATGTAAAACTTAGCGTTGAAAAAATGAACTAGTATAATCCAAACATGGTTGAAAATTAAAAAATATATTTATGTGGCAGATTTAAATATCTTGTACTTAACAGTTATAAAAAACGTCAGGTACAGAAATCTAATCTGCCACATATTTTTTATGCCTTTTTATTTAAATTACCGATTAAACATTATCTTTTCACTATTAAACATTCTTGTAAGTATAAATACACACACACCTGTATATATAACATTGCTTATTACAGATATTATCATATTCAGTGGAACTATTTCAAATGTAAAGACTCCAAGCATTGACTGTACACTATTATATATAGGGATCAAATAGTATACAATATCTGTCTGTGCTCCATTTGAAAACATTCCGCTTATACCAACAATCATTACAACTATCATAAGTGGCGTAAGATATGTTTGGGCCTCTTTTGTACTTTTGGCAAATGCAGAAACTATTGATATAATTGCAACTATAAGCATTGTAGTAGTAAGTATAATAACTGCAAGCATTACATAATCCATAATAGTATATATATCAGCACTTATATCTTTTCCTTCCGTTGCCATAAGTTTGGGAAGTGAAAGCATTGTTCCCAGTGTACTTGAAACACCACTTAAAAGTGCTATTATTGAAAGTGCTATTATCTTACCAAGTGCTATATTACCTCTCTTAGTCGGAGTTACAAGCAGTGTTGCAATAGTTCCTCTTTCCTTTTCGCCTGCTATTGAATCAGGTCCGATTGACATACATGCGCTAAACATGAACATCAAAAGAAGCATTGGAAGCATTGATGAAAAAACTGTTGCCATTACATCCTTGTCATCTGCTACATCATATTCAGTATCTATATCTGCATTTATATCAAACTTATTAGATAATGCTGACTCATATGTATTAAGCAGCTCTGTCATTACAGAATATGCACTGTCAGACTCAGTTGAAGCAGAATTATAATACACCTTAACCTCTGGGGCAGAACTGCCAGAGTTACTGTTATACTCTTCCACCTCTTTATCAAAATTCTCTGGAAATATAACATATAAATCAATCTTTTCGTCCTTAAGTCTGTCCACAACCTTATCAATATCATCAGATGTATCAGATACATCAAAACCAACATCTGAATTATTTATCAAAGCATTAATACTTTCAGGCAGTGCCCCTTTGCTTTCTATATTATAAACGTGCTTATCATCTACTGTAAATTTTTCTGACAATGCACTTCCCATAAAACTATACATAACATATATCATAACACCAGGCAGTAAAATAGTTGTTATTGCCATACGTTTATCACTGAAAAACCTCAGCAATTCTTTTTTTAATATAGTAATAATTGCATTCTTCATAGCTCAACCTCAATCTTCCTTTACATTTTCCTTATATATTTCAAAAAAGCTGTCTTCTAAACTTCTCCCAACTGTAATCTCTTCCAATGTACCACTCTTTACCATTTTTCCGTTAATAACTATTCCTACCCTGTCACATACCTTTTCTATAAGATTGAAAATATGAGTAGAAACAATTATTGTCTTGCCACGCTCTTTTAAATCTCCTATAAAATCAGTAACAACGCGTGCTGTAAGTACATCTAAACCATTTGTTGGTTCATCAAATATAATAATATCAGGATTATGCACAAGAGAAATAGCTAAAGAAGCCTTTTGTTTCATTCCCGTTGATAAATCTGCAACTTTTACCTCTGCGAACTTGCTGATTCCAAAAATATCAAATATTTCTTTTTTTCTTGCATCTCTTACATCATTTGGAACCTTATGTAGTTCTGAAAAGAAATCATACAAATAATTAGGTGTAAAATAGTCCTCAAGCTTTAACTCACTTGTAAGAAAACCTATCTTTTCCCTTACCTTATCTGCCTCTTTTACAATACTTGAACCTGCTATAACTGCATCTCCTCCATCAGGCTTGATTAATGTTGCAAGCATACGAAGTGTTGTAGTCTTTCCTGCACCATTCGGACCTAAAAGTCCATATACCTCTCCTTCAAATGCTTTAAAAGAAAGATTATCTACAGCAACCTTTGTTTTACTTTTAGTACGTTCGATTTTCTGCTGTTTTGCTGAAAGATTAAATGTCTTATGCAGATTATCTACTACTAATAACTCTTTCATAAATTCATTCCTCCATTCTCACACGCTTTTATATAAATTTATGTTTGGACGTGTGCACCAACGCTCTACCCCCCCCTATCTTAATTTAACTTTACACCTTTTGCAACATAAGACAGTATACCATAAAAAACATATATGTACAAATCAATTTTTTATTCTTAATGATTTCTTCATAATTAAAATAAATACTAATGATATTTTTACATTATTAGTATTTATGTAAATTTGGTAAATTTTAACAGAATATTTTTTTAAAGATTACAGATAATATAATCGTTAAATAAAACTGCGTTAAACGCAGAAATAAAAATTGTGCAAAGCACAGAAAGAGGTAGATTATGTCTAAAAATTCAAATTATTTAAACAATCTTTCAAATGAAAGTAACACAAGCAACACTTCAAACAAAAGCTCAAATAAGAGCTCAAACTCTTCTAACAGCAGCAATACAACAAATAGCAGCAATGCTTCAAACAGCAGTAATTCTTCTAACAGCAGCAATGCAACAAACAGCAGCAACTCTTCTAATCAGAATAAAACAGGTAACTGCTCTCACTAATCTAAGAACATCAAAAATATTATAATATTTTTCAGTCCTAGGGGACAGCATATATGCTGTCTCCTTTTTCTTTATATCATAGAATTGTCAATGATATAACACACAGCATAAAATATAATAAAAATATTTTTTGGAGAAAGCATATGAAGCTTAAGTTAATATCACCCGAAGATCTTGAAACTTATCTTTTACATTATAACTGTCTTTTAATAGATTTACGAGATAAAGAAGATTTTCAAAATGGCCATATACCCGGTGCAGTTTGGGCAGATTGGGAGAAGCTTGACACCAATATTAAATATATGCTTGATGAATACAATTCCAATATTGAATGGATTATTTTGTATTGTGACAGAGGCAATATAAGTCTGCTAACAGCAAGAGACCTTGCACGACATGGTTATAATGTCATAAGTCTTGGCGGCGGATACAACAACTGGCAAAAGCATATGAACATGTTTTAAAATAAATCTTACAAATTTATGTATTGCGGTCTCAAATAGTTGCCCTTTGGAAACAAATTTGAGACTTGCCATATAAATATACTTTTAAATTTCCTTTTCCTCTTTCTTTATAAACCCTCTAAATCCCTTCTCAACCTGCTTTCTGGGAAGCATAACCTGATGCCCGCACCCGATGCATTTAAGCCTGATATCCATTCCTACCCTTGTAAGCTCCCACTCATTAGAACCACAGGGATGGTTTTTCTTCATTTTTATAATATCTCCAACTTTAAAATCCATAAAAAATCCTCATTTCTGCGCACATTTTTTGTATATAGCGAATTTGTGTCAAGTGCACACAAACACAAATCCCGCTTTATGGCATATTTTACTTGATTCTGACATAGTTATAGTGTATTATAGTATATATGACATGGTTTTTAAAACTACATAACATTTTATCTTGCTCTTTATCCTACTATAATAAAAACAAATTGAAGTAATAAAATCAGTAAAACCGCAAATCATATTATCTATATAACAACATTTAAAAAGCATTGAAACAAAGGAGGTCTTAATATGCAGGCTATTTCAAAACAAAAAGAAAACTCAAAAAACCCACACATTGCATTTGAATACTCAGATGCAAGTCAAATTAAAGCAAATATCACATCAGTTGACAACAACATCATCCATAATAGATTCTTTAAGGAACCTGGCAGTGCAATTACACATCTTATAGGTGTAATATTATCAGCAGCAGGTATATTCCCTCTCATATCAAAAGCAGTAAACAATAATATATCTCTTGCTCCTTTTGCATCAGGTGTATTTATACTAAGCATGCTGCTTTTGTACCTTGCAAGTACGTTATATCACTCCATCTATGCTTCTGAAAAAGTAACATGTATACTACAAAAATTTGACCATATAATGATATATTTTTTAATAGCAGGAACATATACCCCTATATGTATTCTTGCTCTGCCTAAAGCATCAGGTATACCACTTCTTATGCTTATCTGGCTGCTGACAATCTGTGGTCTTATACTTACAGTATTTTGGATTAACTCTCCTAAATGGCTTAATTCAACAATATACATTATAATGGGCTGGCTCTGCATATTTGCATTTAAACCACTCTTTACTGCAATATCACTAACTGCATTTGGCTGGCTTTTTGCAGGTGGTGTTATATATACCATTGGAGGAATTATATATGCATTGAAACTACCATTATTTAATGAAATCCATAAAAATTTCGGTTCACATGAAATATTCCATCTTTTTGTATTAGGCGGAAGTATGTGTCATTACTATATGATATACACATTTTTAATATAATAAATACAAACTATGACTTAAAGAATTCTTATGATATATTTGCATAATATATCATAAGAATTCTTTTCGCCTTTTCTATTTCATCTCTATATTCTCTATCTCATTTGACCAGTTATAAAATAATGTAACGTCTCTTGTCATAGTATCCATATCTATTCGCGCAGAACTATACATTATCGCAGTCTTAAACTCATTAACAGGAACCTCAACAGCTATATTGCGTACTCTCTCAAAAAATTGTCCATAAAGCTTCTTAAGTTTTTTATTTGTTACTGATGTATCTGCTTTTTGTTCAAGTTTTGTAAGCATATTATCATGCATTCCAAATATGCTGTTATTATCTGTATATTTGCCTGCAATCCAATAATCATCCTTAATATCACAGCTTCCTATCCAAAGCTGCTGTTCCCCTTTTGAAAGCCTATTTTTAAGCAATCTTTCACTGCTTACAGGCAGAATATTAAGTCTCATGCCTATCTCTTCAAATAGCACTGATATATCATTGACAAGCTGGTACAATGGATTTTTTGCACCACCTGCAATCATAATAGAATATGACATATGCGCTCCTCTTGGTGCTGTCATAACTTTGTCATCACTGCTTATCGTATACCCTGCTGCCTTAAGATATCCAAGAACCGCTTCTTTTACCCGCTCATACTTCCTTTCCGGATCAGTATCTTCATCATAAAGTTCATTTCCATCTATATCAGTTACATATGCCTTACTATATCCTTCGTCACCAGTTTTTGGCATAAACCACAATGATGACAAATAAGGATATTCAATTATCTCTGTACCTTCTTTATAAGATTCGTATAGATCTGATTTAAAAGCACTTGCTGCCGTAGCAAATGCTCTTCTTAAATTCTTTGATTGTCTGCTTATAGGATTATTGCCAACTTTCACATTAGAAGCATTAATTCCTAAATACTGATAACTTCCATCTGAAATAAATTGTGTATCTATTTTATTTCCTGATATTTCGCCATTTGAATTAACCTGTGATACCCAAAATAAATCCTCTGATGTTAAATCAGCATTAATAATGTCCATAGTCCCTTCTGACATCTCCATAGCCTCAGCATTATGATTTAATGTGCCTTCTGGTACAGGTGTATATTCCCCTTTAATATCCCGCTGCTCTTCTATACCTTCTTCTGACTGCTCCGTTTCAATGGCTTTTTCAATCTTATTTGATGCTGCTTTAAGAATACTTGTCATTTCTTTTATTTGTACATATGCAATTTTAGGACATCCTTTATAATATATTTCATTAGAAGCATAATATATTATACCATTCTCATATTTTACAAATCTATAAGCTCCTGCACCTACAGGTGAGGACTTATTGGCACACACTGATGAGATATCACCTCGTTTAAATCCAAATTTATTCTTCTTTGGATTGTACTTGTTGATATCACCATAGTAATGAAGAGGACAAATAGGTATCTGCAAGGCATATATCATATTTTTATCATACCCTGCTGTAGTCACTGTCATCTTATAATCACCAATACGCCGTATACCTGCAATCTTTTTGGCTTTACCCTTTCTATATTTTGAAAGTCCTTTTATATTTTGCAAACCAAGCTTGAAATCTCCCTTATAGTTTTTGTCACATAATACATACATTGTAAATATCACATCATCAATATTAACAGGCTCTCCATCATTAAACAGCAAATCATCACGAAGAGTAATTGTGTATAGTGTCTCATTCTTATCATCATTAAAGCTTACATCTACATCAGCAGGTCCATAATAAGTATATGAATTCCCGTCATAATCTTTTACTTCTCCATCTATGCCATGATAAATTATCTCTCCATTGCGGTCATTTTCCAATAAATATATCTGCGTTAAATCAACTGCCTGCTTATCTGCGCCATTTTTCATAACAAATGGATTAAATTTTTTCTTAATCTTATCACAGCCTATTACAAGAGGAACATCAGATTGACCTCCCCCTTTGCCTTTGGCATCTGTATTTCCATTGTCAACTACTGCTGTTGCCTTTGGTTCTGGCTTAGGCTCTTTTTTTACCTTTTTGCTGCAGCCGGCAGAACTGATAAGTACAGCCATAATAAGAAAATAAGCTGCTGCCTTTTTATATATTGCCTTCATACTAACACCTATTCCTTTATTTGCTGTTATTTTCCTTTATTATTATTCTATATTTAAAAAATCAAAAGGATTATCAGGATTACTCTTTAAAAAGTGCATTAAAAGATATTCTGCTCTTATTGTCACAAGCTCTTCTCTAAGTATTCTCCTCACCTCATCTTTATCAGCTATAATAACCCGTATGTCCTCTGTTACCTCAAGCCCTTTTGTTGATGGTATCCCAGACGCATAACCATAGACAGTAATATCACATTCATCTGCCATTCCCTGACTTTGTATAAATGGTCTTTTTAAACTATCAGGATAATCTGTATATGGCTCAAAAAACATTCCTGTCTCTTCCTTTATCTCCCTGACTGCTGCCTCCCATGCTGTTTCTCCCGCATCTATAAGTCCTGCCGGAAGCTCATACACATAGTCATTAACCGGATATCTGTACTGTCTTACGAGCACAATCTTTGATGTATCTTCTTTAAGAAGTGCATAAAATACTGCTCCCTCTGCCCAAAGTCTGCCCGTCTGGCACATCAGCTCCCCTTCCTGCCTGCGTGTAGCAAAGTAATATGAAAAATCATTTCCATTAGAATCTATTGCTTCTGCCTCATACATATTTAAAAATTTATTGTTAGTCTGCTTTTTCCATCCTTTTACATGCTGTCTTTCTTCCATAATTTCCTCCATTCTGCGCATATCTTTTGCACATTATACATCTTTTACAAATGCTCATTTCAATTTAAAATGTCATACACCAGTTTTCTTTTCATAATATCAACAATCTTATCATTGTCAAATCCATTAATAACACAAAGCCAGAGCTTAACATACATAGCTATAGGAGATGCTGCAGGCAGTATGTTAAACCCAAGCTCTTTATAACATTTTTCACTCTCATATGGAATACCAATCCCTGCCCCTGTAATAAATACAGGTATATTCTTTTTCGCTGCTATATGTGCAAATTCTTTTAAATCTGGTGATTTTGCACATATAGTACCTGAATGGTATGTGCTGTGAAGAACCGCCCTTATCTCTTCTGAAAGCTCTGGATACTTCATCCCCACATATGGCTCTATCCTTAATACCCCAGAATACCAATCACCATCTGGCAAATTAAACTCATAATTTTCATCATCTGCAATCATATGGTCTTTTTGTGTATCTTTGTATACTAGTTTATCTTCCTTAAAATATGCATAATACTCATCACAAACACTGTATAAACTATCGTCATAAGACTTATATTCAATAAGTCGTGCTGCCATATGTATCTTAGGCAAATCACCACTATTACGATAAGAAACAAATACACCTCTTGTCCGGCTCTCACATATAAATTTTACTGCATAATAAAAATTGTCTAAACCATTTGACCGTAAATCTTCCAACACATAATTGGAAGAAACAAAAACAACAGGTATTGTATAATTACCTATTATATATGATATAAATGCTGCTGTAAACTGTAGTGTATCTGTTCCATGCGTCAGTATAATGCCATCATATGCACTGCTGTCAATCTCTTTTACACACCCTGCAAGTTTTCTTAAATCACTGCATGTCATATTCTCACTAAGCATATTATAAGGGCTTATGACTTCAAAAACCACCTTATCCTGCATGGCTGTATTAAAAACCCGTTTATTATACATATCAATAAGCTTATATATTTTATCTGAAGCAGGTGCTATAAAACCATTATCATTTGTACTTCCTATTGTACCGCCTGTAAAAATTACCAATATCTTCATGTCAGCCTCCATGTTACAATAAAATACTGCTAAGTCTATTTTACATTATAGTCTAATTTTGCACAAGAGTTTCGTATTTATGTATGTAAAGACAGAAAGTCCGCCGTTACTTTCATAAGGCGGACTCTCATTATATTACTATTGATTCCTGCTATGCTTATAGCAACAAACAGCTTTAAATTTATAACCCATTATATCCCATTGATAACAAACCTATTATAATGCCATAAATAATTCTCCATGATATTACCATTATTATCATAATAACTGATACTGAGCCTGCTATACTATATAACTTTTTGGGATATGAAATATCTGTGATTTCGCCATATGATAATATGAGAACTGCAAAAGATAAAATATTGCCTGCAACTATTAGCAATATAAAAAAGAATGTACTGATAACAGAAAGAACTCCGCCTAAAAAAATAAACACTGAATCCATTGCAACCTTACTGGCTGTAAGTGCAAGCATTTTTGAAAATGTTGTCTCTTCCTTAAATATAGTTCCTGTACTTAAAAACAATATACCTGCAAGTCCAAAATCAAATACCACAGATAATAGAACCATAACAGCAATAATCCCTATACCGGAGATATGTAACCATGACATATACATTCCATACCTTAGTCTAAACGAAATTGCCAGCATTATACCTGATATAAATACGGCTATAATATTCATAATAATAAGTGCAATAGATGACGCCATATCACCAGATAATGCAAATCTACTCATCATTTCGACTGGGTTTTTAAATAATGCTGTAAAATACTTCACTATATTGGCTGGCTGCCGCCAGTCTAAAACTACTTCTTCACAACAACTACAATTTTCTTTCATTTAAGTTACCTCCTTGAATTTATTTTAAAATTTACCATTACATATTATTCATTTACAACTAATATTTCAAGTATTATTACATATATTCTATAAAATCGGCATTTTGCTGTAAATATATTAAATTTTTTAGGAAAAACTTACAATTGCCTTATTATTTAATTTTATGATATAATATTTTAGTTTATATGTGTCATTGTGCTGATGGCATATACGCATGATAATAATATACAGCACAGAAATGAGGATAATAAATGAATCAGAATAAAAATTTTAAACCATTTGTTCCAGCAGACAAAGTTATGCCTGAATTTACAGTTACATCAATAATTCTTGGCATTATTCTTGCCGTAGTATTTGGAGGTGCTAATGCCTACCTTGGGCTGCGTGTTGGAATGACTGTATCTGCTTCAATACCGGCAGCAGTTATTTCTATGGGTATTATACGCAAAATTCTAAGAAAAGATTCTATACTTGAAAATAACATGGTACAAACTATAGGCTCCGCTGGTGAATCACTTGCAGCAGGTGCGATATTTACACTTCCTGCACTTTTTATGTGGGCAGATGAAAATAGTTCTGTTGCAGTACCTAACTTTATTGAAATTGCTGTTATCGCAATATGCGGTGGCTTACTTGGGGTACTTTTTATGGTTCCACTTCGTACTGCTCTTATAGTTGAAGAACATGGGGTACTTCCATTTCCAGAAGGTACTGCATGTGCAGAAGTTCTTCTTGCTGGAGAAAGTGGAGGTGAAAAATCAAAGCTTGTATTTTCAGGTCTTGGAATTTCTGCTATTTACAAGTTTATTGCTGACGGTTTATGTCTATTCCCTTCAGAAGTTGACTGGTCTGTTAAGCCTCTAAAGGGTGCAGGATTTGGTCTTGATGTACTTCCAGCCCTTGCAGGTGTCGGATATATATGTGGTATAAAGATTTCAGGCTATATGTTTGCAGGTGGCATCCTTGCATGGTTTGTACTTATGCCACTTATAGCACTTTTTGGTGGAGATATGACTATTGCCCCTGCTACAAAAGCTATAAGTGAAATGGCTACAGCCGAAATATGGAGCAGCTATGTACGTTATATCGGAGCAGGTGCTGTCGCTGCTGGTGGTATAATAAGCCTTATAAAAACACTTCCTACAATTGTAAAGACATTTTCTAAAGCTATAAAGGGGTTTGGTCATAAAGAAGATTCTGTTCTTCGTACCAATAGAGATCTTCCAATGCCAGTTGTACTTGGAGGTGCACTCTTAATAGCAATTATAATATGGCTTATGCCAGTTGTGCCTATCAGTCTTATTGGTGCACTTATAATAGTAATATTTGGATTTTTCTTCGCCACTGTATCAAGCCGTATGGTAGGTCTTGTCGGATCTTCAAACAACCCGGTATCAGGTATGGCAATTGCAACACTCCTTATTGCAACAACTTTACTTAAAGTTACAGGCAATACAGGCTATACAGGTATGGCATCTGCTATATGTATTGGTACTGTTATTTGTATAGTTGCTGCTATGGCAGGAGATACTTCTCAGGATTTAAAAACAGGCTATATTGTAGGTGCAACACCTATGCGTCAGCAGATTGGAGAGCTTATAGGCGCAGTTGTTTCAGGTCTTGCAATAGGCGGAATCATGTACCTTTTAAATTCCGCATGGGGATATGGTACTACAGAACTTCCTGCTGCACAGGCTTCACTTATGAAACTTGTTGTTGAAGGTGTAATGGGTGATTCACTTCCTTGGGGACTTGTATTCTGCGGAATTGGTATTGCAGTAGCAATAGAAATATTAGGACTCCCAATACTTCCTGTAGCAATTGGTTTGTATCTTCCTATACACCTTTCTACACCTATATTTGTAGGAGGTACAATACGCTGGTACTTTGAGAATAAAAAGAAATGTGCTGATGAAGAAGAACGCAAGTCAATCATTGAAAATGGTGTACTCTACAGCTCTGGTCTTATTGCAGGCGAAGGACTTATAGGTATTATGCTTGCCATATTTGCCATAATTCAATTTAAAGATGGTACTTTAGCTGATGCACTTAATAAAGGAGGAATACTTGGTAATGTAGGCGGAGTTGTATTCTTTATTATACTTCTTGCTTCACTTGTATTTTTCACTTCACGAAATAGCAAAAAAGCGTAAACTAAACAGTTTACGCTCCAGAATTTCTAAATAAAAAAGAATGGAGATTCTATGTTGAAAAATTTTCTGCATAAAAAGAACACTAAAAAAATTCCACGAAACTACATGGATGCTGTTATATTGCACAACCCAAAATATAACTGGAAAGAAAATGACGAGGGCATAGCTGTTATAGATGTAATTAATAAAGGGCCCCACCACAGATTTGCCCAGAAATTCTTTGGCAAACCAAAAGTAAGTCATATTTCACTTGACAAGTATGGTTCTGTATTATGGAAAGCCATTGATGGACATAATACAGTTTATGATATAGTAAATATTATGAAAACCACATTTCCAGATGAAGAGGAACGTATGCTTGACCGGGTAATTAATTTTATGCATACGCTCCAAGTCAATGGATTCGTCATGCTAAAACACCAACAAGAATAGGAACAAAATTTAAAAACATGAATAATATACAAACCAAGCATTATTATTTGTGCCACCAAAGTTATGTATTTCTTACACATTAAGAAATACATAACACAAAATATGGCAGAATGGAGGATTATTTTATGGGAATCTTATCAAATTTAAATCCCGCACCTGTATTTAAATACTTTGAAGATATTTGCAGCATACCTCATGGTTCTGGCAATACAAAGGCAATAAGCGATTTCTGTGCTGATTTTGCACTAAAACACAACCTTAGATACATTCAGGATAAAAACAATAATATTATAATATTTAAAGATGGAACTGCATCATATGAACATTCTGCCCCTGTAATTCTTCAAGGGCATCTTGATATGGTATGTGAAAAAGAGGCAGACTGTGATATAAATTTTGAAAAAGAAGGACTTAGGCTGCAGCTTGAAAATGGCATAATATCAGCAAAAGGAACAACTCTTGGTGGTGATGATGGCATAGCAATAGCATATGCACTTGCCATACTTGCATCTGATGACATACCTCATCCTCCACTTGAAGCCGTATTTACCGTAGATGAGGAAATAGGAATGCTTGGTGCATCTGCCCTTGATTGTTCACCTCTTAAAGCACGTATTATGTTAAATATTGATTCAGAAGAAGAAGGATATCTGCTTGTAAGCTGTGCAGGAGGAGCTACAGCAACTGCTCATCTTCCAATAACTACTGCTGATACAAATGGCAAAATCTTTACACTTAAAGTCACAGGTCTTATTGGTGGTCATTCAGGTGTTGAAATAGATAAAGGACGTGCGAATTCTAATCTTATTATGGGAAGAACTCTTTATTACCTTTCAGAAAACTTTGATTTTAATTTAATTTCAATCCAGGGCGGACTTAAAGATAATGCTATTGCAAGGGAAACAACTGCATGTCTTGTATTCAGTGATACAACAAATACAGATGAACTTAAAAAAAGCATTATAAATCTAAATAAAATATATTCAGATGAGTATAAGCTTACAGATGCTGATATAAAGCTCGAACTTACAGAGAATAACAAAACCACCTGCAATGCAATGGATAATAATACAACAAAAAAAGCCATTTCAGTACTTTATTGTATGCCAAATGGAATACAAAAAATGAGCAAAGATATCGAAGGACTTGTTCAAACCTCACTTAATCTTGGCATATTAAAAACTACTGATACAGAAATTATCTATAATTACTCATTAAGAAGCAGTGTAAGTACAGAAAAAGAAGAACTCTTAAAACGCATAAAATGTTTTATAGAAAATGTCGGAGGATTTATGACATATACAGGTGATTATCCTGCTTGGGAATATAGGCAGGACTCACCTCTTCGTGAAACCATGATAAAAGTTTATGAAAAACAGCATGGCAAAAAACCTGTAATCCAAGCACTTCATGCAGGATTGGAATGCGGAATATTCGCAGATAAGCTAGATGGACTTGACTGTGTTTCATATGGTCCTGACATACAGTATATCCATACTCCAAAAGAATCTATGGATGTAGAAAGCGTCCAACGCACATGGGAATATACACTGGAAATACTAAAAAATCTTAAATAACGCAAAATATAATTTCTGTTAAATTTCAAAAGTGTTTTCAATAGTAGTATGCTGCCTTTGAAAACACTTTAAAATTTATATAACAAATATCCTAAAATTATATTAACTTTTTTGACGTGCAGTATATTTCTCTTGAAGAAACACCGGATGATAAGACATTTTTGCTTTTCTTAATCCTTCATCGCCAGCATCCTCTTCTCTATTAATATATTTATATCCCTGACACTCTGCAAGTACAAACTGCATGTTTATCATTGGATATGCACCTTGAACATCCGGAAATGCTTTTTCAAAATGAACTACAAATGTATCACTGTTAAGTGGCTCTCCAAGTGTAAATGCTACAACATTGCCCGCCTTACGAAGCAAACCACCAACAAGCCCAAGATTTTTAAAATTGGCAAGCGCTTCCTTCGCAACATCATATTCTTCCTGCATCATATCATCCCACTTATCAGTTCGTTTTCTTTTCCACAAATAATTCATCTGTATACATTCTTCAACATTTTCCTCTGTTATTTTTTCATATAACCAATCATCACCATCTTTAAATCTTGCTATATGGTTTCTCTTTCCATGATATTTCTTACCTGTAAGATTGCTTAAAGCCTCCGTTTCATATATATAATCACTCGCATCCCTGTCTGCTTCAACAATAAAATATTTAGGAAACCATATGTTTATAAGCTCTGCCTCTTTCTCTGTCATACCACTTATATTTACACGATTTTTCTTTACCTGCTCATAAAGCATAATTTTCTCAATCGCTCTTTTCTTATCTCCTAAACCTATCGGAAAAGCATAATATATATCATCATAAATAATATACCTCTCAACAGCACAGCCACAGACCTCTGTTATCTCCAATGGATATACCTTCCTCCATAAATAATTATTTGCAAAACAAAACTCGCATGACCTTTTATCATCTTCACGAAATTTTTGTGTCAGCCATTCCTTATCATTAATGCTTATTTCTCTAAATTCCATAATTATACCCCTCTCCTTAAGTCAATATAATAATATTATTACCAAACCACAGGCATTACACAAATTATACATAATAATTTATCACTAATAAAATCATTATGCAAGAAAAACAGTTCTTAAGTTTTCCGACAATTTAGCCGATAATTATATAGATAGATATAGTATACCCAATAGAGGCTTTAAGAGATGATATACGGAGGTGTTATTATGAACATAAATACAGGTTCGTTAAAAGCAACTAACTTCAATTTTCTGCTTAAAAATTTATATTCCAAAAATCGTAATGCTGCCAGATCCATTACACGTGGCAATATAAAAGATGATGTGCTTGTTACAGCAGATTCAGACGCTTTAAAGAAAATTTCCAAATCACTTCGTGACTTAGAATATACAACTGAGAATGGTGAAAGCATTTATAACAATGTAAAAGCATTTGTAGAAACATACAATAATCTTATAACAAGCTCAAAGGATTCTTCTTCATATGAAATTTCACATTCTATGAAGCTTATTAAAAATCTTACTAAAGACAACAGAGAAGAACTTGAGAAAATCGGTATTACAATAGCTGCATCAGGAAAACTTGAATTAAAGAAAGAAACTTTGGCTCAATGCAGTCCTAAAAAAGTTGGCAGCATATTTTCAGAAGACAGTGATTTTACAAAAAAATTAAAATTTTATGCAGGTAAAATCTACAAAACTTCTAATTACTTAAATATAACATCACAGGAAGATATAGACACAGATATAAAGGATTCAGGTACTAACACATCAAGTTTTATTAATACTCTTGTGTAAACAATAAATTCCTGACTTCCAAAACCTGCATAAAAGCTGTTTTGTTCGACTTAACAACATGTCATTAGTATTATAGATAAAAAGTCATTCATAGCTATAACTATGAATGACTTTTTATTTCTCTCGAACTTTATATAATAAATAATGAAAAGGATTTAAAACATACACTACATATATACTTATCCCAAATTATACAAACTTTGCTGTATTAACTTTGACACCAGGTCCCATTGTACTTGCCAATGTCACACTTCTATAATATTGACCTTTTGCAGATGAAGGTTTCGCTCTTGTAATAGCAGAAACAAGTGCATTAATATTTTCAACAAGCTGCTCTTCTGAAAAAGATACCTTTCCTACAGGACAATGTATAATATTTGCCTTATCAAGCCTATACTCAATCTTACCTGCCTTAATGTCATTAACAGCCTTTGTAACATCCATAGTAACAGTTCCTGCCTTTGGATTTGGCATTAATCCCTTAGGACCAAGTACACGACCAAGACGTCCTACAACACCCATCATATCAGGTGTAGCAACTACAACATCAAATTCAAACCAGCCATCATTCTGGATTTTTGGAACCAGCTCCTCACCGCCTGCATAATCTGCGCCTGCTGCAAGAGCTTCATCTACCTTATCTCCCTTTGCAAATACAAGAACTCTGACCTGCTTACCTGTACCATGAGGCAATACAACAGCTCCTCTTACCTGCTGGTCAGCGTGACGACCATCTACGCCAAGTCTGAAATGAGCCTCTACAGTTTCATCAAACTTTGCTGTTGAAGTCTTTTTAACTAAAGCAACAGCTTCCGGAACATCATACTGCATAGTTCTGTCAACTAACTTAGCAGCCTCTAAATATTTCTTTCCTCTTTTCATAATATAAACCTCCTACGTGGTGTTAACGGCGGGTAAGACACTTATGTGTCGCCTCCCACAACGTCCAAAATTCTATAACAAGTCTAAATTTATCTATAATTTAATTAATTATTCCTCTACAGCTACGCCCATGCTTCGTGCAGTACCTGCTATCATACTTATTGCCGCTTCAATTGTTGCTGCATTTAAATCAGGCATTTTTGTCTCTGCAATCTCTCTAATCTTGTCCTTTGAAATTGTAGCAACCTTTGTTTTATTTGGTACACCTGAACCTGACTGAATATTACATGCCTTCTTAATAAGAACTGCTGCTGGTGGAGTCTTTGTAATAAAACTAAAACTCTTATCCTGATATACAGTAATAACAACAGGAATAATCATTCCTTCCTGACCTGCTGTTTTAGCATTAAACTCCTTTGTGAACTGCGCAATATTAACTCCATGCTGACCAAGCGCAGGACCTACCGGAGGTGCTGGTGTCGCCTTTGCAGCAGGAATTTGCAATTTTATATATCCTTCAACCTTCTTAGCCATTTCTATAACCCTCCTAAATAATTGTACGTATTTTACGCACATTCTCTATACATTCTGTATACTAATAATGGTTATTATTATACAGCCTCAATGTCATTGAAACTTATTTCTACTGGTGTTTCACGACCAAACATATCAATATTAATCGTAACTGTTTCATTCTTATGGTCAATCTGCCGTACAATACCTGTTGTATCTTCCCATACACCGGATTTAACAACTACAGAATCTCCAATACTAAACGGAGCATTTGGTGCATCAACCTTAAGTCCCATGCTCTCCATTTCCGCATCTGTCAGCGGTACAGGCTTTGAACCTGGTCCAACAAATCCTGTTACTCCTCTGGTATTACGTACAACATACCATGTATCATCATTCATATACATTTTAATAAGAACGTATGCCGGAAACATTTTCTGCTGAACAGTTTTTGATTCTCCTTCTGCCTCTCTGGTAACATTCAACATAGGTACTGACACTTCCAATATCTGGTCTTGAAGATTACGATTTTCGATAGTCTTTTCGATATCCATTTTTACTTTATTCTCATATCCTGAATAAGTATGAGCCACATACCAACGAGCCTCTGTATCTGCCATAGTCTATCACCTTATCCTATCTGAAGAATTTTATCAAGGCCTGTCTTGATAATTAAATCAAGAAGAGCGATGACTGCACCTAAAATAACTGTCACAATGACTACTGCTGTTGTTTCTTTTATAACCGTATTCTGGTCAGGCCATATTATTCTTTTAAACTCAGCCTTTAACCCCTGAAAACGTTTATTCTTTTTCTTTGAGCCACTTTCTGTTTTTTCAGTTTTCTTTGGTTCGTTCTGCTCAGATACTTCCTTGTTTTCAGAATCTCCCATAATCTACCTCTTTCTGCTCATATACATATAAGACTATTTTGTCTCTTTGTGTAATGTGTGCTTTCTACAGAATCTACAATACTTTCTTGTTTCCATCCTGTCAGGATGATTTCTCTTTTCCTTAGTAGTATCATAATTACGCTGTTTGCACTCTGTACATGCCAAAGTAATTTTTACCCTCACGAAAATTCACCTCCATAAAATATACAATCCACTGCCTTTCGGCATGCGAATAAATTTTCTTCTTAAAATAAAAAAAGACTTGTTACATCGCCAAGTAAGTATAGCATAGAATAATATAGTAAGTCAAGGAATTTTCTTATAAGTTTTCACTTTCTGTAATTGCTGTTACTTGTCATGGAGTGAAAAGTAACATATTTATACTACTTTATATTACAAACCTCAGAAATCCAGATTTTTTATTGAAATAACTGTTTAATTATGGTAAAATATATAGGTGTTTTTATAAAGAATCAATTGATATTACTAAATTATATAATATTTAATAAGTGGTCAATGAAGATCACGCCTAATGTACATATTCACGTATGGAATACACATTATGCGCGGTCTTTTATTACTTAATTATATAATTTATCAGAAATTGACCACAATTTCTGATAAAAGATCCTTTTATGGCTCATCAATTGATTATAGGAAGCTGTTTTTTGCTTCCTATAATATAAATTTTCTAAGAAAGAGGTATATTATGGAAAAATTTATCGAAAACTTAACTCAAGTTCTTAATTCAATTGACGAATTTGTATGGGGACCTGTTATGCTGATTCTCCTTGTTGGCACAGGTATATTCCTTACTATTAGAACAAGAGCATTGTGCTGGCGAAACCTTCCATATGCTTTGAAAAGTGTATTAAGTAAGGAAGCACGACAAAAAAAGGGTGATGGTGATGTTTCCCCTTTTTCAGCGCTTACAACAGCACTTGCGGCAACTATTGGCACAGGCAATATTGTAGGTGTTGCCACAGCTATGGTCTCCGGTGGACCTGGTGCCCTCGTGTGGATGTGGATTTCCGCTGCTTTTGGACTTACTTCAAAATTCAGTGAATGTATGCTCGCAATTAAATATCGTGAAGTCAATGAAAAAGGCGAAATGTCTGGCGGTCCTATGTATACTATGAAAAAAGCATTCAAACATAAAAAAACGGGTGCCATACTTGGCTGGCTCTTTGCATTATTTGCAGTTATAGCATCATTTGGAATAGGAAACCTCACTCAGGCGAACTCTATATCAACAGCATTAAATTCAACATTTAATGTACCTTTAACTGTTACTGGAGTTATTATTACCATACTTGCTCTTCTTATAATACTTGGAGGCATCAAATCCATATCAAAAGTTTCACAGGTAGTAGTTCCTCTTATGGCAGTATTTTACATAATAGCAGGTATTGTTGTAATTATTGGAAATATTTCTAATGTGCCAAGCGGTGTAGCCATGATTTTTAAAATGGCATTTTCAGTAAAGGCTGTAGGTGGTGGATTATGTGGAAGTATTGTGGCATCTATGATGCAGGCTTTGCGTTTTGGTGTGGCACGTGGTGTATTTTCTAACGAAGCCGGTATGGGTTCTGCCGCTATTACTGCTGCTGCCGCTTCAACTAATGATCCCGTTCGTCAGGGATATATAAATATGACAGGTACTTTCTGGGATACTATAGTAGTATGTACTATTACAGGACTTTGTATAGCAAGTTCAGGTGTACTTGGTTCAACAGACACTGCACTCACCGGAACATGGTCTTATGTAGAAGAAGCTCCAGAAAAAACACCTATAATATCGCTTACAACTACATCTGATAAAATCACCAAAACTTCATTATATAGTGTAAATACAACAGAAAACTTATATGATGACAATGATACTTCTTCCAGCCACGTTTCAAGCTCATATATTTTGCTATTACTAACAAATACTGATGATGACAATGATAAAATTTACTTAACTGCTGATATGGACAGTGTATCAGGTGAAAGTTCTGACATACATGGCGAGTGGAAAGATGCTTCTGGCAATGAATATATTTTTAACACTGATAATTCTTACGAATACAAAACACTTACAGAAGGCTCTGCACTTACAATCAAAGCCTTTGAAACTGCACTTGGAAGTGCCGGTGGCTGGCTTGTATGTATAGGTATAACATTTTTTGCATTCTCTACAATACTTGGCTGGGAATATCATGGTGAGAAGGCATTTGAATACATATTAGGCACACACAAATACAATATCATTTACCGTGTATTTTTCTCACTAATAGCATATATTGGTGCTACAACTACACTTGAGATTGCATGGACATTCTCAGATATAGCCAACGCTCTTATGGCTATACCTAACCTTATATGTCTTCTTGCATTAAGTGGTGTCATAGCAAAAGAAATGAATCGTTATCAGGAAATAATCAAAAAAGAAAAGGAAACAGGTAAAACAATTGGATAGTTTTATTTACAGTTTAAATGCAACCATTCCTGTATTCGCAGTAATGATTATTGGATATATACTTAAAAGCTATTCCCTTATTAATGATAACTTTGCTGCTACAGCTAATAAATTCGTATTTAAAGCATGTCTGCCATGTCTGGTATTTCAAGACTTGGCAGATACCAACATACGACAGAATTTTGATTTTAAATATGTAAGCTTCTGCTTTATAAGTACATTAATATCTATACTGGCAATATGGTTTGCTGCTGGAAAACTCTTAAAAGACAAATCACAGGTTGGTGCCTTTGTGCAGGGTTCATATCGAAGCAGCGCTGCAATTCTTGGCATTGCATTTATACAAAACATATATGGAAACTCTGGAATGGCTCCGCTTATGATTATAGGCTCTGTTCCACTTTATAATATCTTCGCTGTAATCATATTAACATTTGAAGGAAATAAGGACAACGGCTCTGCCCGCATAAAAAATGCACTTATGGGAATACTTAAAAATCCTATTATAATAGGTATATTTTTAGGTCTTATTGCTTCATTTTTTAATATAAATTTGCCAAGAATGGCGGACAAAACAATTAATAACTTTGCAGTTATGGCATCTCCTCTTGCACTTATTTCTATAGGTGCATCTTTTGAAGGAAGAAAAGCACTTGCAAAAATAAAGCCTACTGTTATTGCATCTTTAATTAAACTTGTAATAATCACAGCAATATTCCTGCCTATTGCAATCTATTTAGGATTTAGAGACCAAAAACTTATAGCAATAGCAATAATGCTTGCATCTCCAACAACGCCCACATCATATATTATGGCAAAAAATATGGGCGGTGATGACATACTTGCATCAAGCATAGTAGTCACTACCACCCTTTTCTCATCAGTCACACTGACAAGCTGGATATTTATAATGAGATTTTTAAATCTTATACATTAGATCCTCCAGAAACCTTTGCTATCCTTGCTATTCCCGACTCCATAGCGTCCGGCTTAATCTGTGTCCTTGCTCTTGCAGGCATCCTATTTATCTCTGCTGTACCACTGGCAGTTTTTGCAGTAGTCCCGGCAGTTCTGGATGCTGCATTATTTACAGCAGTTCTCTGTGCTGTAAATACTTTTTTCATCATTTGTGTATTTACTCCCTCAATAACACTATCTATATATGCCTTAATCTCCTCCACCTTTGCCGGCTCTATATCTTTTATAATATTTTCTATACGAGAAAGTCTTTCTGTAAGTTCCTTATTAGCGGCAAGTATCTCATTACTATTGTCAAGCTGTCCTTTATTATTATCAAGAAGCTGCTTATTTCCTTCAATAAGTTCTCTGTTAGTACTGTAAAATTCTCTGCTCTCTTCGTTAAACCGTTTACTGTCACTAAAGAATTCTCTGCTTTCATTAATAAGCTCGCTGCCTTCCTCAAGAAACTTATTACTATTTGAAAGAATATTCCTGTTACTGTCAAGAAGTTCTTTATTCGTTTCAAGAAGTTCGCTGCTATTGTTAAGAATCTCTTTATTCGTTTCAAGAAGTCCACTGCTGCTGTTAAGAAGTTCTTTATTCGTTTCAAGAAGCCCACTGCTATTGTTAAGAAGCTCTTTATTATTTTCCAGAAGCCCACTGCTATTGTCAAGAAGCTCTTTATTATTTTCTAAAATTGCATTGCTGCTATTAAGAAGCTCCTTATTATTTTCCAGAAGCTCCTTCCATGTTTCGGTAAGCTCCCTGCTGGCCTGGGCAAGCTCATCATTTTTACTTCCTGCTGACGCAGTATCTAATTCTCCAATCTTAATCACTTCTGATTTTATCTCATCAAGTACCTCATTAATACTTTCTGAATTTTTAATCTGATATTTAGCAATAATCTTAGCAGCCTGAAGTGTATTTGCATTTATTGTTTCAACAATGTCGCTTACAGGCATTTCATTATCCATGCTTATTGGCATTGCAGTAATCCTGTCAGCAAAATCCCTGTTTACCACAATCATCTCACCAATACTGTCATATACAGATTTTTCTATATTAATCTGCTCTTCAAGCTTGTCATCAAGCATACGAAACATACGCTCCTGATACTCATGCTGCCTGTCCTCTGTTTCTTTCCTTTGCTTTATCAATACGCTATTAACACCATCAATTATAAAATATGTTGCAGCTATTACTATTGCTGCTACAATAATGCTAAGGACCAGCCCAAGCACACTATTTGATAATGATTCGTGAAATACTACCTCAGCCAGTACTCCTGCAACCCATACAAGTGCAGACAGCACTGTAGTCTTTTCTAATTCCATAACAGCCTCCTGCCGCCTTTAATTTTCTACAATGATGAACTATTAAGATATTCTGTCTGATATGTTGTAAGTTCATCAATCTCTTTTCCAAGGAATTTAAGCTTACGACGTGCAACTTCCATGTCTACCTCTCTAGGAACATCAATAATTTTTTCTTTAAGTTCACTCTCATGCTCTACAAGATATTTTGCACTAAGTGCCTGAATAGCAAAACTCATATCCATAATCTCTGCCGGATGTCCATCACCAGCCGCAAGATTAACAAGACGTCCTTCTGCAAGAACATAGATATTAGTTCCATTTGGAAGCTTATACCCTATAATATTATTACGCATTTCTTCCTTGCTTACTGCTATTTCACGAAGTCTCTTCATATCTATTTCTACATCAAAGTGACCTGCATTACAAAGGATTGCTCCTTCTTTCATCTCCATGAAATCTTCTTCATCAATTACACCTGCACATCCTGTAACTGTAATAAAGAAATCTCCATAACGAGCAGCTTCTTTCATAGGCATAACCTCAAAACCATCCATAACTGCTTCAATAGCTTTAACAGGATCAATCTCTGTAACAATTACGCGCGCTCCAAGAGCCTTTGCCCTCATAGCCACACCCTTGCCACACCAGCCATAACCAGCCACTACCGCAATCTTTCCAGCCACTATAAGATTAGTAGTTCTGTTTATACCATCCCACACTGACTGGCCTGTACCATATCTGTTATCAAAAAGATGTTTACAATCTGCATTATTAACCAGAACCATTGGGAACTCAAGCTGATTATTCTTGTCCATAGCCTTAAGACGTATAATGCCTGTTGTAGTTTCCTCACATCCCCCGATTACATACTGTAACTGGTCTTTCTTTGTTGTATGAAGCATATGAACTAAATCTCCGCCATCATCAATAATAATATTTGCCTGATGTGACAGTACTTCTGAAATATGTGCATTATACTCTTCATCTGTCGCACCATGCCACGCATATACATTGAGACCATCCGCAACAAGAGCAGCTGCAACATCATCCTGTGTAGAAAGCGGATTGCTTCCTGTAATAAACATTTCAGCACCACCTGCTGCAAGCACCTTACAAAGATATGCTGTCTTAGCCTCAAGATGAATTGAAAGTGCTATTTTTTTTCCTTCAAATGGTTTAGTATTAGAAAAGTCCTCATAAAGACTGCGAAGCAGTGGACAATTTCTTCTTACCCATTCAATCTTATGCGCACCTGATGGTGCAAGTTCAATATCCCTTATTTGACTCATATTAAATTCCTTTCTGTTCATTATTCTACCCAATATATTAATTTTTAAAAACATTAGACTTTTATATTATATCATAAAATTTCCAGAATAAAAGACCTTGTAACAACCTTAATTTAATACATTAACTTTATTGTTACTGTTCACTTCGTTGCCAGTAACAAGCAGTGCTTTCAGCACTGAACGCACACATTTGACGCGAGTGTGAAAAGTAACATTTTATTTCTCGTTATGTAGTATATTAGAAAGTTTTTCCATTCCCTGCTGCATATTCTTCATAGACTTTACAATATTATTAAGACCGGCAACCTGTTCCTCTGTAGATGCACTTATTCCTTCTGTAGTAGCTACAAAATTTTTAGAACCATCTTCAACACGTTTCATAACACCTAACAGTTGCTCCTTTATATCAACAATATCCTCAAGCTCCGATCTTAACAACTCTGTAATATCAATAACTTCCTCTGAAGATTGCAGCATAACCTTAAAAATCTTAACCGTATCATCAAGTCTTCCACTGGAAACGTTTACTACCTCATTATTGCGTTCCATGACCTTGTGAGTAGATGCCACCGTTTCAATAATATCTTTCAAAATTGCATCTATTTTTCCAGTTGCATTTGAAGATTCTGTTGACAAAGCATTAATCTCATCTGCCACCACTGCAAAACCCTTTCCAGCCTCACCTGCCCTTGCAGCCTCTATAGCTGCATTTAATGCAAGAAGATTAGTCTGCTGTGCAATTTCACGAATACTTTCAATTATACCACCAATTGAACTTGATTTATTAGACAGCTCCTCAACACCATCTGCTGCTATCTGTGTTGTTTTAATATTTTCTTCAAATTTCTCTGACAATGCACGAATTACTGAAAATCCCTCATCATTTTTAGCTCTGAGATTTTTTATAGTTTCTACAGTCTGGTTTACCCTTTCCTCTGATTTTTCAATCTTCTCATTTAACTCATTAAAAATAGTCAGGCTGCTTTCCACTTCATTGATTTGCGAGTCTGCACTTTCGGTAATCTGTTGTGTTGAAGCAGCAATTTCTTCTGTATTGCCTTCAAATTCCTGTAACGAATTATATATTGTTTCAGAAGATTCTTCTAGGCTGTCAAATGCCTCTTGTACATTATGTAAAACATTCTCCGACACCTGTCCCTGTTCTTCTACCACTCCAAAAAGAGTTGTAGTACGATATGCAATAAAACTGCATGCGGCAAAAAGCACAATATATACAATTACTATAAATACCCATGCAATAATACTATGAAGTTTAAGGAAACCTTTTGGAAACAAAATCATAAGTACTGCATTAGATATGACAGTTACAACAGTACTTACCTTCAGTAACTTTTGAGAATAATATGGAACCAGAAGCAATGTTGCCACAAAATAATAATGTGTCAGGCAAACATAACTGGCACTGGTATCTGTATTGCATACTGCAGCAGTAATAGCACCAATAATTGGTGGAATACATGCATATACATACTTTGCATTTTCTCCTAACTGTTTTTCAAGTAACTTGGTTACAATGGCAGCCAGCCCGGATAAAAGAAAAATACATTCCCTGATGCCGCCATTTAAAAACAGCATAACAAAACTAAAACCAGATATCGCTACACCTAAGATATAAATAAATAAAATATTATTTATAAGCTTTTCGCTATCTTTTATTGATTGTGTCTGCATATTTTATTCCTCCTCAATAAATTGACTTTGTTGTTAGTTTTTTAATTTCTATTTATAAGAGCTGCCGTGTTCTTTGCTCTTACATGCACAAATAAAGATGTATGTCAAAAACAAACAAGAAGCCCCCACACAAATTAATCACTAACAGCATTATATTAACATAATATTGCACATAAGTAAAACTTTTTTCGGTTATTTTCTACAAAATTTTATCCTATTAGTATTTATAAAATACCTTTTGACCACAACATAATAATATGATAAGATATCGGTATTGCTATTTTAACAGAAATGAGGTAACACAATGAGACTTAGAAATGTAAAAGGCTCACAAGATAAAATAGAAGAAAATCCATATACAATTCAAGCTGACAATGTATGCAGTTCAGATTACAAAGGCAAATGGAACAAAAGTGTATTTCACAACAACAATCCCATACACATTGAAATCGGTATGGGAAAAGGACTGTTTATAACAACACTTGCCATGCAGAATCCTGATATCAACTATATAGGCATTGAAAAATATTCAAGCGTGCTTGTTCGTGCATTTGACAAAAGAGAAATGCTTGAAACTGACAACCTTATCTTTATGAGGCTTGATGCAGAAAATATAACAGACTTTTTTGCTGATGGCGAAGTAAGCCTTATATATCTTAATTTTTCTGATCCCTGGCCTAAAGATAGACATGCTAAAAGGCGTCTTACTTCACATCAGTTTTTGTCCCGTTATGATAAAATACTTGACAGTGATGGATATATTCAATTTAAAACAGATAACCGTGGGCTTTTTGACTTTTCAGTAAATGAAATACCTCGTGCCGGCTGGATTTTAAAAGACATTAATTACAATCTTCACAAAGATGGTCCTGCCGCTGATAATGTAATGACAGAATATGAAAAGAAATTCTATAGTATCGGAACACCAATATTAAAATTAACAGCCGTCAGACAAAAATGAGGGCAGAATGGAGGAATATTCTATGAATAAAACATTTATTTTTCTTGCAGAAGGTTATGAGGAAGTAGAAATGCTCACTGTAGTAGATATGCTGCGCCGTGCAGGTATATCTATTGACATGGTATCAATTACCAGCAGCATGTTTGTTACAAGCTCACATAATGTAACTATTGAAGCTGATATGCTATTTGAAGATGCTGACTTTGAAACAGCTGACATGCTGATACTTCCCGGCGGAGTACCAGGTACGCCAAATCTTCTTGCATTCAAGCCGCTTACTGATAAACTTGTTGAATTTAATAACAAAGGTAAATATGTAGCTGCTGTATGTGCTGCCCCAAGTATATTAGGTGAACTTGGTATCTTAAAAGGAAAAAAGGCAACCTGCTATCCGGGCTATGAAGATAAACTCACAGGTGCTGAATATATCAAACAGCCTGTTGTCACAGACAGCAATGTTATAACAAGCCGCGGCATGGGGACATGTATTGAATTTGCAGGAGCAATTATAACAGCACTTGCAGGAGCAGATAAAGCAGATGAAATAAAGACAAAAATTATTTATAATGATAATTATAGCAACTAATTATTTTAGTGGCACAATTTTCCCAAAATCATACCAAATGGAACTATAAATTATCAAAAATAACAGGAAGCTGTTATTAAAATCGGACAGCTTCCTGCTTTGTCAAGAATCTACAATCATATTCCATGCACGTTCGTCAAGTTTTTCCTCATACGCATCTGCTGCTGCATTGTACTCATCTTCATCATCTATATCTTCCATTTCAAAATCATCATTGCCAAGATCTTTAAGCCTGAAAACATAATATTCGGTAACATCCTCATCATCACCAAGAATAGCAGCAGCATACAGTTTATCATTTACTGTATAAATCTCATCAATATAAAAATCCCTTTCTTCGCCGTTCTCATCTATCAGTGTAACAATAGTCTCCTCAAAACCATATTCACTGTCCTTATCTGCCATAAATCCTTCTCCTTTTGCATATTTCTAAGCATTTGCCATATCAGTAAGCTCTTTAAGCATCTTTGGAAGTTCAGTATCCATATTTTCATCACTAAACTGGCATGTACCTACTTTTTTATGTCCGCCGCCATGATACTTAAGCATAAGGCTTCCCACATCTAATGTTGCAGTCTTATTAAGTATGCTATATCCAACTGCAGCACTGCAGCCCTTTCCACCGCGGCCGCTCACTATCCATGCTGAAATATTCTGCTCAGGATACATACTGTAAATCATAAAACGGTTGCCTGAATAAATAGGATCAACACCTCTTAAATCTGATATAATAAGCTTGCCGTCTACTTTTGTATGTTCAGTCACCATTTCTTTAAACTTCTCAGTCTGCTCAAAATATACCTCTATCCTTTCTTTCACATCAGAAAGTTCAAGTATCTCCTCTGTAGTCATTGTGCGGCATGCATCAATAAGTTTCTCCATAAGCTGATAATTAGAAATAGTAAAATTGCGCCAGCGTCCAAGTCCTGTACGAGGATCCATAAGAAATCCAACTAAAATCCAGCCTTCTGGATTCTGAACCTCATCTATAGTAAGATTTCCTGAATCCACCTTATCTACCGCAATCATCATATCATCAAACTGAGGAAACTTCTCTCGGCCACCATAATACTCATATATAATACGAGCACAGGATGGCGTAATACGGCTCTCTCCTTTATATTTTCCTTTAAGCTCAAGCCTTTCATGCTCACTTGAATGGTGGTCAAACCAAAGGCCGCACCCCTCTACAAAAGGAACATTAGCAAGACAGTCATTTTCTGTAACCTCTACAAGCCCATCCTGCAAGTCTTTCGGATGTGCAAACTTCCAACTGTCAATAATACCTGCTTCCTTTAGCAGCGCTCCGCATGCAAGCCCATCAAAATCAGAACGTGTAATTAATCTCATTTATATCTCCCCTTTGCATTGTAATAATGTTGCCATAATGAAGTAAACAGCAACATAATAATAACAGTATAACATGTATTTAAAATCAATTAAAGTAAAAATTTGATTACTTTTGCACCATGTTGCAATTATAAACAGGTAAAACGGCAGAACAATCATACAGACTATTCTGCCGTTTATCATTTTAACAATATTTAAGACCAAAGAGTTTCTCATATGAAACTTACACACCTGTAAAAATCCGGGATATTATTCTATTAGCAATGGTCTTCCGGTTTATAAAACTGTTTATCAAATTCCGCATTAAAGAAATAAAAATTTTTACTGTCAAAATTCTGTTTAGTCATTTCAAGAGCCTCACCAAAACGCTGGAAATGAACAATTTCACGTGCACGCAGGAATTTTAACGGCGCCCTTACATCCGGATCTTCTATAACACGCAGCAGATTGTCATACACAGTACGTGCTTTCTGCTCTGCTGCCAGGTCCTCAAATAAATCAGCATAAGGATCCCCTTTTGACTGAAACTCCAAAGCAGTAAATGGTACACCTGCTGCTGCCTGAGGCCACAATGCTTTAGTATGGTCTATATAGTAAGCGTCAAAGCCTGCAGTCTTTGCCTGTTCTGGAGTAAGATCCCTTGTAAGCTGATAAACTATTGCACAAATTATCTCCATATGGTTTATTTCCTCAGTACCAATATCCGTAAGCAACCCTCCTACCTTTTTTACAGGCATGGTATAGCGCTGTGCAAGATATCTCATTGAAGCACTAAGTTCTCCGTCCGGTCCTCCATACTGGCTAATAATAAGCTGTGCTGTTTTAGGACATGTCTTTTTAATCTTTACTGGATATTGCAATCGTTTTTCATAAGCCCACATTATATACAGCCTCCTTCCCATGGCATCGGGCCCTCTGCCCAGCCATAACAATTATCATTTAAATCAGCAGTTACCATAGAAAGCTGTGTCAAAGGATTAAACTTTTTAGCATATTCTGCAAGTAAATCCATACGTTCTTTAGACAGCTTATAAAAAAGCGGCGTACCCTTAGGACAGTCTGGATGTGTATCCAGATACAATGTCAAATCATTAATTGCAAAGCTTACACAGGAAATTTTACTCATAAGCTTCTCGCGCTCGTCCTGCTCAGGATTAAGAGCTGAACCACCTGTCTTTAAATTGCTGCTGCCTATATCCGCAAAATAAATTGGCAGATTAAGACTTTCAAAAATAGTTCCCTCTTTAAGTGCAGTTTCCCAGTCACATGGTTCAGTCCATTCCTGCATTGGTACAGATGCCATTGCAAGTGTCTGTGAAGAAGCTAAACAGTCTTTTTCCCCCATACTTTTATCCTCCTCATTTGGTATACTATTGTTAAAGGGTTCTTAAAAGTAAAGGTTGTAATACAACGCTGTATCAGCCTTATATTGCAGCCTTTAATTATATTATCTGCCATAAACACATATTAATGTATGGATATAAATGTTAAGAAGTTTAAACATTTGATATAGAATAATATTTATGATAAAATAATTATGACAATGAATTTTAACCACAAGCATATTTTGAAAGGAGAGATACATATGGGCACAACAAACAATAACTATCGTTATGCTGATGAAAATGAACGTTTAAAACGTTCAAACAGAGTTTTTACAATGGGATTTTTAATTTATTATATTATTATGGCAGTTTTTGTAATTGTATCATATTTTTCAGGAGCCAGAAGTGCCGGTTTTACAACCTTTATGATAATTTTAGTACTAATTACTGCTGCCATTAACTCTATTATATATTTTAGAAATAATTTCAGCACTGTCCTTCGCTATTATGCACTTATAGGACTTATACTAATCACCTTTTTCTTAGCAGTAGCTTATGTAAATTATTATGTAAGATTTATGGCAGCAATTCCTTTTGCAGGATGCTTACTTTTCTATGACAAAAAATTTACCACCATATCTGCATCTTGTGTATGTATTGTAAATATTTTAACTAATTTTTTAAAAATCTCTGTAGAAAAGTCATACACAGGAAGTGCTGCATTAGATCAGATAGGTGCAACACTTTCAATAATTTTGTTTATGGTACTTATATGTTACCTTACCAACATACTTAATATATTCCAGGATGATTCTACAGAAAGCCTTAAAGAAAAGCAGGAACTACAGGCTCAAATTATTAAAGATGTTATACATGTGGCATCCGAGGTGAAAAATGGCACTTCAAATGCTATGGAAATTATAAATAATTTAAATGAATCTACAGAAGTAGTAAACGGTGCAATGAATGATATATCAGAGAGTACATTAAGTACAGCTGAAAATATACAGACACAGACAGAAATGACTCAACAGATTCAGGATTCCATTGATGAAACCCTTAAACGCTCTGAAAGTATGGTTCAGGTTGCCAAAGAATCAAATAAGCTTAATTCTGAAAATTTAAAAATTATGAACAGCCTAAAAAAACAGTCAGAGCTTATTGCAGAAACTAATAACGATGTCGCTTCTTCAATGAAAGCTCTTCAGGAACGCACTAATGCAGTTAAGAGCATAGCAGATACAATTCTCTCAATCTCAAGCCAGACCAATCTTCTCGCGCTCAACGCCTCTATTGAAAGTGCAAGAGCAGGTGAAGCAGGAAGAGGATTTGCCGTTGTTGCTGATGAAATACGTCAGCTTGCGGAACAGACCAGAAAAGAAACTGACAATATATCATCAATACTTAATGAACTGTCAGATAATGCTAAGCATGCTGCATCTACAGTTAAGCAGTCAATAAATGCAACAGATGCACAAGATGAGATGATTAACAATGCCTCTGAAAGTTTTGAGAACATGAATTCAAATGTATCTCATCTCATATCTGATATAAATGAAATTGATAAAATGCTTAACAGTTTGTCTGCATCAAATAACCAGATTGTAGAAAATATTATGAATCTTTCCGCAACTACACAAGAAGTAACTGCATCTTCATCTCAGGCTGCCGATTTGAGCACACAAAACCTCGCAGACTCAGAAGAAGCCAAATCACAGCTTAATAATATCGTAGATGTTTGCCAAAGCTTAGATAAATATATTAATAACTGACTAATTTATTAAATATTTTTGGAGCAACATAACTCTTGTTACTGCTTACTGCTCGTTACTATGAGCGGCGTAGCTGTGAATAGTAACTACTTATTCAATTAAAAATAAAATTAGTCTTGACTTAAAGTATACTTGAAGATTTATAATATTAAGAATTTACAAAACAGTATTTATCAACACCATTTTACATTATTTGAAGATAAAAATTTTTTCACCATAAGCAATTAGCTTAATTGAAGGAGGAAATGTTTGTAATGGAAGTTTTAAAATTTGGTTTAAGTTACTGGAAGAAATATCTTCCTGCTGCCATAATTATACAGCTTATAAGCTTTATAGCAATTATTTGTGATTTACTTATACCAATGATTTCAGAAATGTTTATAGACTATATAATAAGAAGTAATGAGCCTGACAATTCCAATATATTTTCATTTATGTTAAGCGGAAAATATGGAAAAGTACATACAATAGAACTGTTCTTTTCACTGTCAGGCCTCCTTTTAATACTTCTTTCCATAAGACTTATACTTATATACATAAAAAATGTAAACAATCAAAAACTTGGACTTGGACTTGAAACAGATTTGCGTATGGCAACATTTCAAAAACTTATAGACCTTGACAGCATGACTATATCAGATTACAACACAGGCGAACTACTTACCACAATTAATTCTGATACAATAATGTTTAAGGAAATGTTTTGCAGAATTATACCAAATATAATTGACAGCATCGCCGTAATGATTATAAGCATAACATTGCTTGCACAGATAAGCCCTCTCCTGCTGATTATACCAATTCTTCTTGCACCTGGATTTGCAACGGCACTTATGCGCTTTAGAAAACTTGCAAGAAAAAACTATCAGGCAATAAGAGGCTGCAACTCTAAAATGAATCTTACCGTACAAGAAAATATTGAGGCTGTAAGGCTTGTTCGCTCATTTACAAATGAAAAAATAGAAGAAGAAAAATTTGACATTTCCAATGAAGAATTAAAAAATTCTTATATAAACCAAATTAAACTTTCTTCTAAATTTGAAGTTGTCTTCAGCGCAATAAAGCAGACAGCATATATAGGTAGCATTGCCGTCAGTGCAGTTCTTGTAATACATGGTGATATTATGGTAGGATTTCTTGTAACATGCACAAGCTATGTACTTAAAATTATGGACCATATCTCACAAATTAATAACTCACTGTTCCAGATGCAGCAGCAGTTAATATCAGGTCAAAAAATGCGTGATTTTATGTATAAACCCTCAAAAATTGAGAATGGTACAAAACCTATTGCAGATGATAACAGAACTGACATATCAATACAAAATATTTCACTTGAAATAGATGATGCTGCAATATTAAAAAATATCAGTCTTGAAATACCTTCCGGTAAAAAAGTAGGTATCGTCGGCGGAACAGGAAGCGGCAAAAGCGTGCTTCTTGAATCACTTGTAAGGATATATGATATTACAGGCGGCTCAATTAAGCTTAATGGAAGAGATATAAGTGAATATGAGTTAAGTGCCTTGAGAGAAAGATTCGCATATGTTTTTCAAGATGTATTTCTTTTCTCAAATACAATCGATTCAAATATCGCATACAGTGAACCAGATATTGAGCGTGACCAAATAATTTCTGCCGCAAAACATGCTCAGGCTCATGGTTTTATAAAAGGTCTTCCTGACAGCTATGATACCATAGTCGGTGAACGTGGTCTTGGTATATCAGGCGGTCAGAAACAGAGAATATCAATAGCAAGGGCTCTCCTTAAAGATGCCCCAATACTGGTTCTTGATGACTCAACCAGTGCACTTGATGTGCGTACCGAAAGAAAACTACTTGCTGACATCCAAAAAAACTATCCAGACAAAACAATTCTTATATCAGCACACAGACTTTCCTCTGTAGTGTCATGTGATGAAATATTGTACATGCAGGATGGAATGATATTAGAACGTGGCACATTTGACGAGCTTATGTCTGCAAATGGAAAATTTGCACGTGTGTATAGGGTTCAGGAAGCACAAAATAAAGAAATAATTGATTATAATGCAATTTAAGGAAGGAGATTATAATGGCAAAAAGAAATACATATTTTCAAGACGAAATCATAACTAAAAAAGTAGATATAAAGCAACTTGGCAAAATACTTCGTTATGTTTTTCCATATAAGAAAATAATTATCCTTGTGGTAATACTTATGCTTGCTTCCTCATTTATATCAATGCTCTCTCCTCTCCTGTTAAAAAAGATTATAAATGAAGTTGTAGTAAATGAAAACTACCAGGAACTTGCATTTATAATTATTTCAATGATTCTTCTTGCCGCTCTTGAAATATCAACTACATACATACACCAGCGTCAGACAGGTATCATGGGACATAAGGTAATAGCCGCAATACGTCAGGATATATTTTACAAACTTCAAAAACTTCCATTTGACTACTTTGACTCAAAACCTGATGGAAAAATTGTTATACGAGTAACTGACTATATCAATGACCTTGCCAACTTTTTTACAAACTTTCTGGTACTGCTTTTAGTTTACATAGTCAAAATAATAATAGTAACATTTTTTATGCTTTCAATAAGCCCGCAGCTTACAGGAATTGTATTTGCAGCAGTTATACCAATGATGATATGCGTATTTACTCTGCGCTACTCCATACGCAAGTTATTTCCAATACATCGCGCAAAAATATCCAACCGCTCTGCATTTCTTATAGAATCAATAATGGGCGAAAAAATTATTAAAAGCTATAATAGAGAAGAAATAAATACCAATATCTATAAAGACATACACCAAGAGAGCTTATACGCCTGGATGCGCATAGTACGACGCAACGAATTAAACACACCTATTGTAGAAATATTTTGGAACCTGGGTACAATATGTCTATATGGGCTTGCACTTTCAATGATACTTGCAGGCAATACAGGCATGGATGCAGGAACTGTTGTTGTATTTACAAGCTATATGAGCCTGTTTTCAGGTCCTCTAACCCAGATTGCTTTTATTATACAACAGCTTGCACAAGTAAGTTCAAATCTTGAACAAGTATTTGATACAATAGATTACCCTGTTGAAATTGAAAATGTCAAAAATGCTGTATCACTTTCAAATGTAAGGGGAAAAGTTGACTTCAATCATGTAACATTCTCATATGATGAAGACGAACCTGTCCTTAAAGACTTTGACTTACATGTAAAACCAGGCAGTACAATTGCACTTGTTGGACCTACAGGTGCCGGAAAAACCACCGTAATCAACCTGCTTACACGTTTCTATGATGTAGATGAAGGCAGTGTATTAATAGATGGAATAGATGTTAAAAAGATTAATCTTCATTCCCTTAGAAAAGAAGTAGGCGTACTTATGCAGGATCCATTTTTATTCAAAGGAACAATTCTTGAAAATATACGCTATGGGAAACCCAATGCAACTGATGAAGAATGTATGAATGCTGCAAGGCTGATACATGCAGAAGAGCGTATACTTCAATTTGCAGATGGCTATAACCACAAACTTGAAGAACGCGGTCAGGGACTATCTGCAGGCGAAAAACAACTGATAAGCTTTGCCAGAATAATACTAAAAGATCCATCAATCGTAATACTTGATGAAGCAACAAGCTCAATAGATACTGAAACAGAACAGTTAATCAAACAGGCACTTGATATCGTATTAAAAGATAAAACTGCATTTATGGTGGCACACAGACTGTCAACAATCCGCAATGCTGACTGCATATTATATATTGCAAATCAAGGAATTGCAGAATCAGGAACACATGAAGAGCTTATGACCAAAAAAGGGCTTTATTATCAGCTTAATTAATAACATTTCTCCTTTTTCTATCAAAAATTTTTCAAAAGGGTTTCCAAAAGCCAGCTATATAAAATCATGCTTTCTTTGGAAACCCTTTGAATTTACCTGAACAAATAAAATCTGTGTATTTTTAACAAACTCTAATCTATACGCCTATATAATTGTAAGAATACCCACTGATTTAAGCAGAAGTATTGCAAGAAGCACAGGTGCAATATATTTGAGCATTACACAGAAAAGGCTTTTTCTTCCAAACTTACATCCTGTTTTTTCAACCTCATCAATAATATATTTTGGTTTTGTTATCCAGCCTATAAGAATACATGTCCCAATCGCTACAATCGGCATAAAACAGTTATTGCTTATATAATCCATGATATCTAAAATCTGCGCATTTGCACCATTTGGAAGCACAATATCAAAATACCATTTATTATATCCCAGACATACAACCACTCCTCCTACAAGTGCTATTGCCGTTTCAATAATAGCAGCCCTTAGCCTTGAAAGATGGAACTGGTCCATAAGACTTGAAACAACTGCTTCCATAACAGATACCGCACTTGTAAGTGCTGCAAATAAAACCATTGCAAAAAACATAATTCCAATAAATTTTCCTATACCACCCATTGCTGAAAATACTTTGGGCAGTGATACAAACATAAGGCTTGGTCCTGATGCTGCCATACCCTCACGTCCCATAAAAGTATATACAGCAGGTATAATCATAACTCCTGCCAAAAATGCTACTACTGTATCAAATATTTCTATCTGATTAATGGAAGACATAAGGTTGGCATCATCACGTACATAAGAACCATATGCAATCATTATGCCCATTGCAACACTAAGGCTGAAAAACAACTGTCCCATTGCATCAATAAGCACTGAAAAAAATTCTTTTACTGTAATGCCCGATAAATCAGGGATTATGTAAATAAGAAATCCCTCCATTCCATTACGTGTCACACCATCAGCATCTGAATGGCTTATCGTAAGAGAAAATATTGATATGCCTATAACAAGTAAAAGAAGCAGAGGCATAATTATTTTTGAAAATGATTCTATGCCTTTATTAACACCCTTAAATACAACAAAAGCAACTACACCTAAAAATACAGCCATCAGCAATATTGGTGATATTTCTTCTGTAATATGACCTGTAAAATAACCATCTGCGGCAATCGTCTCAACATCTTCTGTTATAAAAGCAATAAGATACTTAACTACCCAGCCTCCTATTACACAATAATATGGCATTATTATCACAGGAACAAGACTTGCAACTATACCTAAAGGTTTCCATTTTGCAGAAACCTTTCCATACGCTGTAAGCGGGCTCTGCTTTGTCTTTCTGCCTATAGCAACTTCTGTAGTAAGCAGTGTGAACCCAAAAGTAAGTGCAAGAGCAATATACACAACAAGAAACAATCCTCCACCATCTTTGGCAGCAAGATAAGGAAATCTCCATATATTCCCAAGCCCTACAGCACTTCCTGCAGCCGCAAGTACAAAGCCAATAGAACCTGAAAATGAATTCCTCTTATCTCCGCTTTTTGCATTTTTTTCACTCATAGTAAAACTCACCTTTAATTTGAAAATATCCTTTCTATAATTTTTGTTATATACTGCACACCAGAAAGATTTGCCATGCAGTATAATATGATGCGCACAACCGCATAAGGAAGTATGCCGCTTTGCGGGTGTAGGTTGGCGCAATACTCAAGGCAGATTGAATCAGCCTTGAGTATAATATCCTTGATATAAAACAAAATATATTATAACCTTTTTTTATCATAATAACAATAAGAAAACTAATGATATTTTCCGTTACTTTTTACACCCCACGCCAAATTCAGGGATTTTTGGCATGATTTGGAACAAAATCTTATTTTGGCAAAATGTGTGTATTCAGTATTTTCCGCACTGCTTGTTACTGTCAACGGAGGGCTATGCTAATGTATTTTACATATACTGATTTGATTGATACCAAATAAGGATAAATTTTGTTTTATCAAAAAGAAGTGTATATTGCAATTAAAATTTGCATATGCTATAATGCCAGTAGGCAAAGAAATGTGGAGAAATCCATGTAGGCAAAGAACAAATCCCCCAACCGTAATGGCGTACAGTCGGGGGATTCTTCTTTTCTTTTTATAGTGGCAAAGCACCCACTAGGCTATTTGTTGCCTTTGTCGTGCCTGTCCAGCCATTTGCTGATGAGGTGGCAAACCACACCTGCTACGACAGTCACAAGAAATGTGAAGAATAACTCCATGTAAACACCTCCTCTTAATGCTTAGTATAATTTCTCTGTATGTAGTTTTATTCCAAACATAAACATTACTTTATCACAACATCCTCCCCTACACTAAATAAATTCTTAACAGTAAGCAGTGGAACTTCTTCACTTACACTAAAAAATACAAGTTCAAAAGACAATTTCTCGCTTTGTGCAAATTCAAAAGCTTTGAAATCTTTTCTCCAGTCTTTTATAAATAAAATCCATTTATTAATAACTTCCTCCAGACTGCTTACGTCTATCTTAACCTTTGTCTGTGAAAATACCGGCATCTCTACCAATTGCAGATTACTATAAATTTTATTTGAGTATACACATTGCCCCTGCAGTATTACTGAATTATTTTTAATTAATTTCTTTATATACACAATTAATTTATCTGCAAGCATTTTTTTATCCTTAACCTCCTGCCCTAAATCTACATCATTAATAGTACATGATGCATTGATTGCAGAACCAAACGAGATAATTCCTGTTGTATATACAAAAAGTTCATTAATATTTCCACCACACAGATTTTTATTCTGCTCAACATACATCTCTGCTATCCCATTCTGGTAATCAAGCACTTCATGTTCTGGCATAATCATGGTTCTTTTCTTAATTTTCTGACCTTCAGCATAACTAAGATACTCGCCGGCTTTATTACAAAAAATCCAACTGCTATCTTTATTTTCACCCACTCGTTTAGCGACATATCCTTCAATATAAGGCTCCACATTATTGCAGTCAAGCTCAATGCAAAACAAATCTTTGTTATAACTTTTCTCCAACACCATAAACTCTGTGATATATTCAGCATTTTCTTTCAAATTGCAGGTCTCTAAAACATCATATTCACATTCTGCAAACCTCCCTAAAATGCTTCTTATACAATCATATACTTTTATAAAACGACTCTGCAAATCAGCATCAGGCTTTACTTTCTTACTTTCATTAATCTCCAAAGCAATTTCTTCTAAGTCATTTAAAATATCACTTCCGGTGGCATCAATTTGAGCAAGTAATGAAAATAAATCATATGAAATATCATTTAACACATCTTTGGCTTCATTCTTTACATTATATTTCACTTTGCATCTGCATATCTGCTGAGGATAATGATATGTTCTTGAATATGTATATGCATATCTCCAACAATCCTCTCTCTGCCCGGCTTCTGCTTTTTGTTCTTTCATTATAGGAGTTTCTGGAAATGTATACAAAGGAAGTGGGACATTAACAGATTTTTCTTCACTTTCATCTGTTAAATATATATCTGTAATATTATCACTTATTGCACCATGCCATTGTGAAGCATTAAAATCATCAATAAAAGGTCTTATATCACTTTCAATATGTGTAGCAGTGAACTTTAGTTTTGCATCAATAGAAGCTAATACTGCACCGTTTTTATCAAGAACTGCATCACTTCCTGAAATAGCTACAGCATATTTTTTATTACTTCCATTCTCAAACTTTACACCTGAATATGATACAAGATTGTCATTCTCATCTTTAATACTTCCATATAACTTAGCATTTTCTGGAAGCCCTGTAGTATCTGCTTCAAACGTAACTACAGCTTTTACTTCAAAATACTCAGATAGAGAACCTAAAAGTTTTTGTTTAAATTCCTCCTTTGCCTCACTAAATACTGCACAGTCATCATTTAATGCAGATACCAGACACTCTGAAAGCTTAACTGCAATTTCTTTTTTCATTGCCAAAATACTTTCATAATCATAATATACAATTCCTGCAGCACTGACAATATTTGCAGATGTAGCTTTATCAATAAAACTTAAGGCATTGCGCACCCACACATTTATATCAACAGACTGATAATTTTTAACTATACTATTTCCAAAACTTCCATTTTCATATAGTTGTATTGTAACATTATCATATGATTTAAGAACATTTGAAAAAGGTTTTGGAAGAAATATATTCTTGCCTGAATTTATCTTAACATTTAATTCAGATACCTTATACACATACAAAGCAGAACTTTTTCCACCTGTTAAAAGGATATAACCTTTATATATTTCTCTAAAATCTTTTGCAAATTTCTTTATATCCTCTGCTATCCCCAGCAAAGACTCTGTACTTACGATACCAGCCGTTTCTTCAAATCCTCTGTCAGCTTTGCCAGCTCTTTCAACTACGATACTTACTTCTAATGGGAAAAATAAACTTTTACTAAGTGCATTTTTATTAAATGAAAACTCAAAATTATATTCTGGTACATCTTCTCTGCATTTATCTAAAAATGCAATTATATCTTCAATCATTTTCTTCCATGCAGATGCATTTTTACTTTCTGAAACTTCATCAAATATTGAACATCTCAGATAAACATTTACTCTTTTATCCAAAAATTGTTTTTGCAGCCTCTTATAAAACGAAAGTGCATTACTTCTTAACTCGCCTGTTTCATCATTATAATAATCAGCAGAAGAAAATACTGTCTTAACCCTTAGAACAGCTTTATCACTTGTGGTACAGTCCACAATATTATAACTTATTCCAACTGACTGCCATTTTGAAAAACCAAGCAAAGTATCCTGATACCCTGCAATACATGCTGTATAAAATGGAGGTATAAGTCTGTTTCCATAATAATCAAGCCATAGAAAATCAAATTCCATAAGCCTTCCATAGGAAGCATATGAACCACCCATATATCTATCTGCCGGAATATCTGCATTATATAAAAGCCTGTCATTATCCTCTGTATATGAGATAGGAGCTGAATATATGTTATGACCTTTTATACCATAACTTAACAGAGTATAATTATTTAGCAAAACACTTTGCTCATAATTTTTGCTTAAGAAATCTTCCTCAACTTCTGCCTGCTTCCTTGAAATTTTAAAGCTCTCATTAATAAGAGAAGTAGTATTTTCACTTCCGCTTCCGGCTCTCATTCCTGCCTGCACACTTATACATATCTTCTGCCCTTTATTAAATAAATTCTTTTTATCCCTGTTAATCCAAAGAGCATAATAAGGTGTTACATTATTTCTTTCTGCAAATTCTTTTAATGTTTCACCAGCCTTTGGTGCTTCCTTATAATCCCCAATAATCTTTGCATCCCCGCCTGACTGTAAAACAATATCCTTAAAATCCCATAAAACAGTGCTGTTTAGAATTAAATCTAAATTATTATCTGCAATTCTTTTAATATCAGTACAATATTTTTCTGCGATATCTGAAAGTGCAAATTCATTATCAGACAAAATTTCTGCACTATCTTCTCTTGCAAATGCGGATAAATTTTCTCCCTCCTCAAGCTTTTTATCTGCAAATACTGCGTTTACAAATGATAATTTTATATTTTTTTCTGCAATATTTTCAACATAACTTACACCAATTACAACCTTATTTTTATCATTAAGTTTAGTACCTTTATTATCCCTATAAGTTAATATGTAACCATTGTTATTTGTTGAAAACGCTTTCCATAAAAGTCTTAATATACTTGATTCATTTCCTATCATTGTATCTTGTGGCGGCAAAGTCTGTGTAGACAAATTAATCTGTGAAATACTCCAAAATACTTCCTTGTCTCCTAATGATATTTCTTTTTCACCTTCTATAATACTAATTCCTTTTACGCTTATCTCTTCCTCCATTTCAAGCGAAATTATATTAGTAAGTATATCTTTTGATTCGTTTGATGCACTCTTTATAAAATACACACTATTAATATCAGACGCTTCAATATTAAATTCAATAAGTGATATAAATTCCGTATCTGGGTTTCTTTTATGTATCTCTGTATCATATCTTACATAATTAAAATCAAATTTAGGATATGTTACATAATCAGCAGAAAAATAACTTTTTAATCCTTCAGGCATTGTCCATAAATTCCTGTTTCCAACTTTTGCAGGATTTCCAAAAGATATTATTTCAGGAATAAATTCTGCTTCTGTCTTTTCAAGCAAATATTCTATATCTAAACTCTCTGCGCAACTTGAGATTCTTTCCTCAATGCATATTTCCTCATTATCATAAGCTGCCGTATCAATCTTAAGACAAAAATCATCTGGTATTTTTAAATAAGAAGCATCCGACTTAACCAGTACACTTAAAGAATCTCCGTCTTCATCATTTGCCATAAATGACTGTCCGGTAAGTGCAAAAATTCCCGCTTCATTTGGCAAGGTAAGCATACCTTCTGACTCATTTACCCAAAGTCCCTTTTTATTAGGGCATATAAGCGCTCCCCGCTCGCTATCCGTTGTAGGCAGTCTTAGTCCATGAAGAAAATATCTTGATAATATTCCTGCCATATCAGAATACACACTTCCAGAAGAAAACTCTTTCATTATTGTATCAACATTCAATTTTGATACACCCTTATCCCTATAAAGTCTCCTTGCCGAATGTACAATTTGCGACGCAGCCATTGAAAACCAATCACAAAATACCAGCTGTGCAACTGATACTCCTTTTTCATCAAAAACCTGAAATTTATTTTTATCTTTCTCATTCCCTTCATTTTCTACAGTAACCGCAAGCTCTTTAAACATTTCTTTAAATTTATCAAGTGCTCCATTTGCCAGACTGTTATATTCAGATAATTTATACTTATATTTTCCCTTCTCCTTTTCTTCATCTTTATAAACTGCTGTAAGTTCTATCTGTACAGGAAGCGGAAAATATACATCAGATACAGTTTCTTCATTACTTCTTCTTAAATATTCAGTTTCATTATCCTGTATATTTATTACAATAAATTTCTCACAAAATTCTTCTGCCACTTCAGGTGTTACAGGCATCTGTGTCTGTGTAAAATAATTTTCAAATTCCGCAAGACAGTCATCAGTAATTATAAAAGATTTAAGCTCTTCTATCGTAACTTCTTTTTCGCATACTGCTGCAAATACCCAGTAAGCTAAACGCTCTGCCAGAATTTTAAAATTATCACCGCCATTTAATGTCATAATGACATTATTTAAAACAAATATTGCATCACTTAAATACTCATCGCCTGATGATGTTATTGATAATGATATACAGCCCTTTATATCTATCTTATCAGCTTTTAAATTACTAAAATCAACATTAATTTTATTCTGTTTTGGTAAACTGTTTGTTTTTTGTATTCCTTTAATATCCCATGGTGCTTGTGTATTTTTTCCTATTGTAAAGCTTTCTGTTAATTTCATCTCAAAACTAAAACCAATAGAAATTTTAAAAAGTCCAAGATTTATTTTAAGTGATATCGCTGCCTTTACCATTACACTTACAGTAAGTAAAAAAGCCCGACATATTTCATATACAAAAGCAACAGACAAACTCAAAGTAATATTTAATGATGCACTTATAATTGCAAAATCAATTTCACCATATACATTTGCAACTATAGCTGCTGAGCCTTTAAGATAATAATACCATGGTTCTGATGGCGTGCTCCCATCATATGTATGAAACTTTGCAATTACACCTTCCAGTATAGTACTTAAAGTAAGTGAAAAACCACCCTTTAAAATACCACCATATTCAATTTTTTTACCAATACCCAGTCTGATGCCAAGACCAAATGCTATAACAGGATTAAATACTCCTCTGTCAGTTTTGGGAAGATTTACACCCGAACTTTCTGCTGTTGCTGATGATAACTTTCCAAAATAAAGACCTGCCGAACCTGTAACAGGAATACCAGGAGGAATAATTCCCTCCAGTGTAAAAGACCTTGAAAAATCACCATTCTTTGGGAAGCCAATATCAACTTTAAAATCTCCATTTGTATATACCTCAATATAAAAATCAGGCATTGTAATTGAATATGCTCCAATATCAAACTTTCTAAACATATCAGGAAGTACAATTAAAGCCTTAAACACTCCAAGTGTTTCGGATAGCTTAGCATATATAATGTCAAATGAAAATCCTTTAAGTACCTTTGCGGCTGTCGAATCCAAAGCAATGTGAAGTGCATATAATGAAGAATCACAAAATACCAGCTCAGCTTTAATAAAATAGGTTCCCTTCTCCTTTAATATCCCAAAATCAGATGCTATAAGCATACCTGTAGTTTTATCAAATTCCGGGATTTTATCGGGACTAATATTATCCTTAAGCGCAGTAATTGCAGCAGATGCACTTGTAATCTTACTCACATCATCAAAGAATCGCATTTTCTGCCCAAACGCAAGATAATTTAAATCAAAATAACTGCTGCCACTTCCTGCCGGAACAGGAGCATTGCCCGGTTCTGATGCATCCCATGAAATACTTTCTGTATCCTTTTTCCATGCATATGTTATATCAAGTGAAACATCTATTTTACTTTCTGCATTTTTATCATATACGACATTAATATTTTCTATTTTTCCAAAACCTATCTCAATAGGCTTTGGCAGCTCAAGCTTTATGCTAAACTGATTTTTAGTAAAATTATAGACAAGTGAAAAATCAAAACAGAATTTCTCTAATATATTCCAAGGCTCATCAAGTGAAAATTCCGAACCCTTAAGCCAGCCTATAAATGTTTCTATCATTTTGCCTATACTAAAATTGCTTAACGATATGGAAACTGTTGTTTCATTATTTTTATTCTCTACAACTCCATGAAAAACTCCCCAGATAAGTTCAAAACTCTTTGTATCAGAATAATTTAGTTTTATCTTGCAATCTGCACCCAAAAGATTTATCTCAGCAATAAGATATGCGCTAAATTTGCCATTATTTTTACCTATCAAAGCCGATGCATTTACTGTCTTTTCTGTACCAAAAAGACTAATCTGCCAATCTTTTACAGAAGCAGCAATCTCATAATCAGTATGACTGTCAGTCTTTGTTAATGAAAATGAAACATCAGCAATTAAAGGATTATCTTTATCCTCATCTGATATAGTAATCTCATTTCCGTCTTTATACTCATTTATAATATCTGACATATGAATCTTATCACCAAACTTTGCTTCTGCAAATAAATTCCACTTTCCTTCTCCTAAATAACCTATTCTTACTGCCACGTCTATACCAAAGACATTTATAAGTCCGGAAAATACAACACTGAACCTACCTGCCCTGCCAAGAATGTGAAGCCCTATGCCCTCTATAACAAACTCATCACTAAGCTTCCAATTTCCTTCTACCGCAGCCGACAACTGATAAATCTTCTTACCAAAATCTGCAGTAATAGATAAATCAATAATATCGGCTTCAAAATCTGTCTTATAGCCAAAAAGCTCTATCAGTTTATTAAGTGATATCTTTTCCGACGCCATACGAAGTTCTGCAGTAAAAGGAGGATATGAGGCACTTAACCAAAGCGAGCCTATATCGCCATCTTCTTCAGGGCTCCCAATATCAACAAAAGAGCCAATCATAACTGATGTCTGTCTGTTTGCCATATCAGCCGGAGAAATTACATCTATTGCAACCTCTGGTCTTGCACTCAAAAGCTTTTTGCCATCCTTTTCCCACAATACCCATAAATTCTCTGCCTTATTTGCAAAGCAAAAATTCATAGAATATATTTCACTTTTCTTCCTATTATACTTAAAGACAAAACTTGAAAGACCAAGCGTAATTACAGGATTACCACTGATAAGTTCACTTGGAAGCAGGGAATTAAAATTAAGACCTCCTGCAATAGCTTCTATTAAGTCAAAAGTAGTAATAGGCTCTCTGCAATTAGCTGAAATCGTTGAAATACCATCCTGTTCATTTATCATAAAACAAAGATTAATACCAAAATCTGTATCTGTCTTTCCCAGATATCCGCTTACTGCACCTGATACAGGCATATTATTTTCAGGTATCCTTATATCAAAACTTATATCTGAAACAGTAAGCCATGTAATCCCAGATAAATTACTTTTACTTCCCCATGTACCATGTATATTTGTACTGCCTGAAGCATCATACCAGTCAGACAGACTAAGCTCCAATGTAATCCCCTCAAGCCCTGAAATAGAAGCATTCTTAATACTTATACCAACTATCTCTGCATCTGATTCCTTTTCACCTTCCTCTTTCTCAAGCTCTATATCATTTTTTGATGTAAGCGTAAATACAACTGTCTTTTCTCCTGAAAGTGATACAATATCAGAAAGATATTTTTCAATACGGGTTCCTTTAAGTGCAGCACTGAAATTTAATTCCTTTTTTTCATCATTAAAATTGTCACATAATTTCTTATAAATTACCTGTGGATTAAACTCATCATCATTTTTCTTACCTGATTTATATGTTAGTCCAGACAGTGAATAAAATACGCCTGCCGAAGCTGCAAACTTATCATTTGCAAGAGACGGATTTCCTGATGCATCTATACCTTGTGCATTATCAGAAATATATTCAAAATATCTATTCTGTGGATTTTTGAAAAATTCAGCCAATGTATCTATCTCATTTGCCAGCTTATCATCCACTGCAGTATAATATGCAGATACAGAATTTTTAAAAATGTCACAAATCTTTTCCATATTAAGTGCAATATTTGGATAACTTAAAGAAGGATAACTTCTGCCTGCATTTTCAATCTGTTTGTTAATATATGGCACACCAATATTAATTGCAAGATTGACATAATCACATGATTCAAAAAACAACATATTGCTTTTTGCAAAAATCGCATTCATATAATCATACGGCAAAGGTCCTACAGGAAATATATATATCTTATTTTGCAAAGTATATGGCAGACATTCCTTATCAATAATTTCAACCTTATCAAGAAAGTTTCCAAGAGATACTCTCTTTTCAATAATTGGATTTAAAAGACCTGTCTTTATATCTTCTTCATCTGCCTGAGGATAAATCTTTTTTAAATCTTTTAAAAGCTCCTCTGTATCTTTTTTAATATCACATGCAGCCTTTATCAAATCAAAGCATTTATTATCAGCGTTTTCAAAATCAGTCATCGCCAATACATACGGCTGCTCACTTTTACCTGTTTTAAAAAATGCCTGAAGCATAGCAAATATAAGAATAACTATAGCTGTATCAGCCCTGTCGGTTGCTGTACTTTTACCTTCACTAACAAGACCATCAACAGTAAAAAGATTAAAAGAACTTCCTGAAAATGACAATATAGATTCTGCTTTATTAAAACTACTGTTATATTTTTCATTCCAATATTTCTTTAAATCATCTGTAAGCTTACTTAATTTGGGAGATTCAATATAAAAATTCATACCGGAAAATGACTTATTAAGATAAATTGTATCAGTAAAATATGTAGTAAATTCTTTATTTTCATTTCTAATCTTAATAAAGCAGTAATCCTCATAATCTAAATAAGGTCTCACTGTTATTACATACTTTACTGTACTGTTTAAAGCATCATACATGTTATCATCAATATCTCCGCCTCCACAGATTAGTAACTCAAAATCAGCAGTTTCCGCACTCTCTACCCTGCTGTATTCATTAAAAAAAGAAAGATTTTCATTAAGTTTTTTGCATAGCTTTGCATCAGAAGCCGAATACAAAAGGAATATATTCCCCCGCCCGCTTCCATCAGGTTTTACTATAGAAGTCTCACTCTCAAGCCTTTTTAAAAGATATATAGTATTTGCACAGTTGTAATCTTTGTCAAAATAAACGCCAAATCTTCCAAAACTGTTTATAAGATTAATAAATTTTTTATAAGTATCAATAAAACCTTTTTCATATTCTGTCTGCCTTGTATCAGACAATAGTTTTTCTGATAATTGTGTTATATCCATAATTCAACCTCCATCACCCTACAGGTATAAAATTAGTTAGATACAATAATGTCTGTGGTGCATTTTGATGTACATACATTGCAACATCCCACTTGCTATAGTTATTATGCCTTGGGCAAATAGGAAGCATATTATATCTGCTATAAGGATATACCTTATGATCTTCCCAACTTATCCCTGCTTTTATTACAGTCACATCATCACACACACATCTTATATATGAATTATTATAGTCACATAATAGTATATGCCCGCCAACATTATTTTTCTTAACGTTTCCATACTTTATACATTTCAATCCATAATTATAACTTGAGCAGAGAGTTGTTTTATAATAATCCCTATTTCCACAAACTTTATCACCATAGTATTCTATCCAACTTGTAATAGTAGTATATTCCGGATAATCATTAGAGCTAAGTACTACATTTATGAATTTTCCATACCAGTTATAACACTTATCTACATAAAAACCATTTACTGGAACCTCATCTTTACTGCACTCAATAAAATCATCTATATGCACTGACAAAAATACCTTTCTACCACTAAGTGCATCTGATATTTTATTATAAACCGTTCTAAGCCTTGCCTGAATCTTATCTAGCGCTTTACTAAACTCCCTATTTTCTATTGAAAATATATTTTCAACTGGCAATACATTTTCAATCGCTGTTGTATGTTTTACATTTCTGCTTGCTGATACTACAAGCAATGGTTCTCTTTCATATAGCTGATTATCCTCCTCTGTCTTTTCATAAAGATGAAATTCAGGCCTTGTATAATGAGAAGGTGCTTTATAGTATCCCTTATGTTTAAAGTCATATTCACAGACACAAATCCTTCCATTTTTATATGCATAATATACTCTTACCTCACCTATGACCTTCTTTCCATTAATAACACCTGCGTCATAACTTACAGATGCTATATGCTCACCTGGCACAAGCCAAAACACAAGATTACATTCACTGCTCATTAATCTTGTCTCGCCTAAACCATTCTTAGCAGGAACATCTAAATCAACACCTGATTTTATTTTCACTGATACATAATTACTTTTATTCTTTGCATTTTTATATCTTAACACTCTAAATCCCTCCCAACATATCTATTTTGCTGTCATTTACAGCTATCCGATCATAACATCTCATTTTTCATATGCAGCAAACCAGCCAATGCCCTTATCATCACCTGCAAGTGCAAGGCTGCATGCACCATTTGACGGAAACTTTAAAAGCCCTAATAACTGAAGCGCCATTTTAGATATAAATATAACAGGCTTTCCTTCTTTAATTACAAGTCTTGCCTCGCCAAATGTAAGTCCAAAAACATTGTCAATAATACATGCTCCAGGCAATTTTAAACCAATAAAAACACCATTATCATTCCATGCAATAATAACTTTTGAATCAAGTACTGAATCTGCTGAAAGACCTCCAAGTGCTCCAAGACGCACATCAAATATAATTCCCACTGCAGCATTATCTAACTTTGCATTTACCTTTAATCCCTCAACTGAAATAGCCTTATATTCCTTTATGATATTATTGCCTGTAACTGCTTTTACTGGTATCATTCCAAAACTTTTACACATGCTGTTATCTCTTAACTCTGATTTCGACAGATTAAAATTAAGCTTACTTAAATCAAGTGTAAACATACCGTTCTCAAATAAAATACGATAATCAGAAAATAGCAGCAAATTATAAGAATATATGTCTACTATATCTTTTGATGATGCTTCAAAGAATTTTGCACCTCCTGATAAATCAAATGCATACTCTTCTTTTTCGGGATTTACTGACTCCATAACTACTCCTGAAACTTCTACACTTTCAATAACACCATCATCAAAATAGAAATCTCCTCCTTCAGAATTCATAGTAAGGTAACTATGCCCGCTTCTATTCTGCAAAGAACCATTCAACAATAACGCATTGTATAAACAACCTTTTGCTGATGCTTTCTTAAGCATAAATTTACGCAGCACAAACTGAGAAACACTTTTAAAATCCTTAGTCTTGCCTTTTTCAAAAAGCACATTCATTTCAAGTAGCTTAAATTCGTAATCTGCCCCTGAATTATCTACAGGCATTGCCATACCACAATAACCTGATGCCCTATATTGTATAAGTCCAAAAAATGGTGAATTTCCTATAGGTACAGGTCCATTCTCTGTATTTCTTATTGAAACAATATCCGCTCCAACATGATGTGCACAGATTACACTGTCTTCTGAAAGTCCTGCAAGCAGCGGTTTTAAACAATCAGGAAAACACTCTGACATAAGCGTAGTATTTAGTGCAAGTATTCCTTTCCAATTTTCATCAGTAATAACCTCTGCAAATTTTTCCAGATATGTATTCTCATTTCTATTTTCTATGCTTTTTTTACAATAATTTATAAGCCAGTTCTCAAGATTTGGAATATCTCCTTCGGCAGGTTTTGAAAAGCTGTCTCTGCCTGTCCATGCACCAATATTAGCACAAAGACTTTCAGAAACATTATCAGGATTATAAATCCTGCCACTCACACTTTTTATCAAAAGTACATTTGCATACTCGTTATATTTACTTCCACTGCCTATAGATAATTTAAAATTCCAATCTTCAATTGAAAACTGATTATCAAACTTACCAATTTTACCAGGATTTACTATTACACAAAACAATGATGAATCTAAAAAAGCATTTCTAATATCATCAGAAATATCTGAAAATCCTAAATTGCCCCTATCTGAAAATGCCAATTTCACCCCTGTAAGTATATTATCAGCTATATCACCAATGAATCCTGATGGCGTAGCCGCTGTAACGCTGTTGCCACTCTCTGCAATCTTATCTTTATTCTCCCTTATCAATCTGCTTAATTCAAATCCCGCACACTTACTTCTCTCTTTGGCAAGTATCACATTATCAAAACCTACAACTTCATCTGCTGATACCCACATACTATTTTTAATATCGCCATTCATATTAACACGCAATCCATTGTAAGGCATAATTGGCAATAAAGGCAGACCATGCATATCTGTAAAATCAATATATAAATCTGCAAGTTTAAGTATGTCATCTGTTCCTGTAAAAAACGGAGCCTTCAATGGCTGTGTATAATATTTTCCACTAAAGCCTGCCCATGCAGTTGTCATTTCGTCTGTAAGCAAATCCTTAGAAGCCTTATTTACAAAATCATCTATTGAAAATTCCTTTTCGGGATAATAAGAAGAAAATGCTGGTTTTCCTGCTTCAAAATATACATCTGCACCATTTTCTAATAGCATATATTCTGTTCCTGAAAATCCACATAAGAGTTTAATATCTTTTTCTCTTTCTATATATACTTTATATGTGCCCAAAGGAGTGCAGTTCACATTATCTGATATTCTATGCAAAAATTCCATTCCGCTCTTTTTATTTGCATCTGCCAACACTGAAAAATAAACATCATCACCATAAAGTGTTGTAAAATTAGTCTTAAATTTGGTTTTGACATATTTATCATTTTCTAAAACCTCAATCCACATTCTGTTTGGATGCAATACCCAAAAACCAAATTCAAAAGAAACATTTAAATCTGCATAATCCATGCAATTATCAGAAAATAAATTATTACTTATAAGATAATACTCTTTATCCATTCCACAGTAACCATACTCAAAACCACATCTAAACAGACTGGTAAAGTTCTTTGCTGAAACATTCATATCAACAAGCAAAGTGCCTGCCATATCTCCACACAATGCTAAAGATACACTCATTGCATTCCCTATATTTGTATTTCCAAATGAAAAATCCAAAGGATATGTTAAGTATAATGATTTCTCATCAATATCAATCAAAGCACCATTTTTTATGGATATCTCAATCCCCTGTTTAAATGTTCCGCTAATAGGAACGTTAAATGTCTGAGCCAATGCTGAAAAATCTTCTCTTAGTTTCAAAACATATGTGTCATCTTTATTTAACCATATAACACCACGCGAAATATTGTTCTCACTAAGAAATTTAATACAATTATTTCTTATGCTTTCTGCTTCTTCTATATCTTTAATATCAACTGGCCTTTTTTCACCAAAAAGAAAAGATGCGGTTTTTATCTGAACCGCATCACAAAAAGAAATAGAAGCACCATATTGCATATCATCAGACACCACAATTATTGTAGTTCCATAAGTATCACCATCATTACATTCCACATACAGATTTACTCTGTCAAACAACTTTTTAAAATCCTTACCCTGCATATACCTGCTCCCTTTCCCTTAAAATATTTTGCAAAAAATAATATTTTTACCAAAAATATTATTCATCTTTAAAATCAAATTCAATAATTGATACCATATTTTTTACACTTGTTTTATAATCCTATTGTTCAAGTAAATTGTAATTATTCGCAAAAAGTGCAATTTTATAACTATTACCACGTCTAAAACCTATATCACCTAAAATCAACTTATTACTTTTTGGATCTGTCTTAACTGGATAAAATGGGGCATCAACACCTATCTCATCAATATCATTCCACACGCCAAACCAATTATCATCATTGCGTGTACCATTAAGAAGTGTATATTTCAATATAACTTCATTAGAATCACCACTCAATTCCATAGATGTATTTAAGACAATTTTATCATTCCCTTCTACTTCAGAAATTACAGCACAGGCAGAAAGGTTTTTAGCTACATTCTCATTTTCTTTAGGATCTCCAATTTGTGAATATCCTAAGACATATGCACCACTTGAAATAGGAAGATCTATACTATAACTTCCGTCAGTACTCTCTCTTGAAACCAGCCCTGACCATTTTGCTTTGCCCCGTATATTACTTCCCTCTGAATAATCCCACAGACCAATATAATTATCATTTTCTCTGGGATTGTTATCATTTAATGTATGATATTTTATCTTTACAACTGAACCCTCTATATTTACAATCTCTAACTTTACACTATCTGAAAAATCTTTAACTAATTTCTTACTCATACATATTCCCCCATTTCTATGCTTATTTTGCATTTTTTTAATTAGACCTCATTACAAATTTTCATCATAAATTCATTTAGCAGTGTGTGGGGATTGATGATATATGCTAATAGGATGTACACCGAGCGCAGTCGCATAAGTGACATATTTGTCTTCACAGCTACCATAATAGCTAATATTCATAACAACACTGCAAATACTATTTAATAATGATAAAAAGCAAACATGCTCTAACAGATATTTACAATATATCTGCTTAATTGACATTATAACATATAAACGTAGAAAATAGAAGTATTATTTTTAAATTATTGTAAAATCATATAGCATATCCAGCATACTGCCTCATATAAAGTTCATAGTATCTGCCTTTCTGCACAAGTAGTTCATCATGTGTACCACTTTCTACAATTCTGCCATGATCCATGACCACTATCAAATCAGAATCCCGAATAGTAGACAAACGATGAGCAATTACAATACTGGTACGATTATGCATGACTTGCTGCATTGCATCCTGAATTGCCTTTTCTGTCCTTGTGTCTACATTTGATGTGGCTTCATCCAGGATCAATATTTTAGGATCAGCTACAAAAGCTCTCGCAATAGCAAGCAATTGCCGCTGTCCCTGGCTTATATTTTCACCAGAACCAGTTAATATAGTATCATAGCCCTCCGGAAGATTTTTAATCATTTCTTCACAGCGACTCATCTTTGCTGCCTGCTCAATCTGTTCTTTTGTTGCATTTTCGTTGCCATATTTTAGATTGTCTTGTACTGTATTAGAAAACATAACTGTATCCTGCAATACAATAGCAATATTGTGCCTTAAGGCACCTCTTCCAATGTCTTTTATATTCTGACTGTTAATAAGTATCTTACCTTTGTCAATATCATAAAAGCGCATAAGCAGATTAACAATTGTAGTCTTTCCACATCCGGTAGCTCCCACCAACGCTACCTTTTTTCCAGAAGGAACAGTAAGTGTGAAATCCTGAATCACTGGATTTCCCGGTTCATAAGAAAATTGTACATTCTCAAAAGTAACCTTAGCACCTTCTTCTCTTTCCAACTCTACGCCCTCCTGCTCTTCATTCGCTTCATCCAACAATGCAAAAACCCTTTCTGCTCCTGCCACTGCTGTTTGGAGCTGTCCATAAACCTGAGCAATTTCATTTACCGGACGACTAAACTGTTTAGCATATACAATAAAAGCAGAAATCACACCTACAGAAATCAGCCCATGAACAGAAAAATACCCTCCAAAAGCTGCAATTACTACGAACCCTATATTACTTATACAGTTCATAATTGGTCCCATAACACCGCTGAAAATGTCTGTTTTTATTCCGGTTTTGGTAAGAGCATCTGCAGTATCGCAGAAATCATCTATTGTAACATCCTGATGATTATAGGCAACAACTGTATGATAACCTGAAATCATCTCCTCTACTGTTCCATTGAGCTGCCCCAGCAGCATCTGCCTTTTGCGGGAATATTTACGCACTCTTTTAGAAAGAATCTTTGTGGCTGCAAGCGTTAAAAAAACTGTAGCAAAACTTAGAATTGCTAACTGCCAACAATACAAAAGCATAACTATCACAGTTCCCAGAATGGTAAGCACACCTGAAAACAGTGAAGGTAGCGCCTGTGAAACTGTTGTAGATATATTTTCAATATCGTTTATCATACGGCTCATAACATCACCATGAGAATGAGTGTCCAAATATCTTATTGGCAAATCCACTATTTTCTCAAACAGTTCTTCTCTCATCCGCTTTACAATCCGCTGACTTAATCTTGCACTAAATCCCCCTTGCAAAAGTCCGCTCGCACTGTATAACAAATACACTGTAAGCATAATGGACAAAGTCTGTACAAAATTTCCTCTTCTTGATCCTGCGATAATATCCACAGCATTACTTTGAAGACCTGGCGCACATACACCACAGATAGTACCACATATAACAATAACCAGCATACAAAAAACCATTATCTTCTCATGAACAAAGTAGACAGCTATATGCTTCATTGTTTTCCCTACATCCTCTGCATATTCTACCTGCCTAAACCTTTCATGCCTATTCATTCCAGAAATACTTCTCTCTGCTAATTTTTGATTATTAGACTCATGCACTTTTCTCGTCCTCCTCTCCAACCTGCGAATGATAAATTTCCTGATATACATCACAGTTTTTTATCAACTCCTCATGAGAGCCGTCAGCCAGAATTTTTCCTTTTTCAAGAACAATTATTCTGTCTGCTCCACGTACAGATGCAATCCGCTGGGCAATGATAATTTTGGTACTAATAGGACTAAATTCCTGTAGTGCCCTGTAAAAATCAGACTCAGTCTTTAAATCCAGTGCACTCGTGGAATCATCTAGTATCAATATTTCCGCATGTTTCAATATTGCTCTTGCAATAGAAATCCTCTGTTTCTGTCCACCTGACAAACTCATTCCACGTTGTGCAATCATGGTGTCGTACCCCTTTTCTGCAGTAGAAATAAAATCGTCAGCCTGTGCTATTACAGCAGCTTCTTTCACAGCCTTGGCTTTTGCATCTATACCACCCCATGCAATATTTTCTCCAATGGATGCATTGAACAATTCACTTTTCTGTAAAACCACTGCCACTTTATTTCTAAGCACCTTCTGATCATACTCCCGCACATCTACTCCATCAACTAAAACAGCCCCCTCACTCACATCATAGAAACGTGGTATCAAATTAACCAACGATGTCTTACCACATCCGGTTGCCCCTAGGATTGCAACCTTTTCTCCCTGATGAATTTTTAAATTCATATGCTCAAGCACTGCATTTCCACTGTTTGAATAAGAAAACGATACATCACGAAATTCAATTTCTCCTTTTTTCTTGGTTTCACTTCTAAACGAACCATTTTTAAGTTCTGATTCACTGCTTAAAATTTCTTTTACTCTCTCCCATGAGGCAAGTCCTCTGGAAATATTCTGAAACAACATAGTTAGCATAAGAATGCCATTAAGCAGCTGTGTAGTATATGTAACTGCTGCCATAATATTTCCTGGAGTCGCCATGCCACTGCCAACCTCATAAGAACCAATCATCAAAATTGCGGCAACTACTATATACATCATTGCATTGACTACCGGATTCATAAATGCAAAAATCATAAGAACTTTTAACTGAGTTTTAATCAACTCATCATTTGCCTTACCAAAACGTATCTTTTCGTATGTTTCGCGAACACAGGCTTTCATTGTACGTATACCAGATATGTCCTCCTGCATTATTTCATTTAAAGAATCTAACTGTGCCTGCAGACGAAAGAAAAGAGGATTTGCTCTCCTCAGACAGAATATAAGGCACCCGCTAATAAATGGAAAGGCACAAACTGTAACTAGCCCAAAATCTCTATTCAACCGAAAAATACAATATATACTTCCAAATGTAAGCAACAAAGTTCTTATCATTCCGCGTACAAACTGAGATATAAAATTCTGCACCTGCGTAATATCATTAGTCACCCTCGTTACCAGTGAACCAGTTCCAAATTTATCAAGCTGTGGAAATGAAAATCCCATAACTTTGCAAAAGCAATCTTTACGCATATCATTACCAATATTTTGCCCAGATAGATTTACAAAAACATTATTAAGCGCCCCACACAATCCACCAAAAAGAACGAGTCCAATCATTTTAATACCTAACTCCCAAATCAGCCCTAAATTCCCTGCACCCCCGTTATTAAGTCCCAAAACACCATCATCTACAATTTGGCTCATAATTCCAGGCTGAACCAAATCCATCATAACTTCGCCAATCATAAACAGACCAGCAAGAATAGCGAAAGGAAAATAAGGTTTAATATATTTCCACATTTACAGATTCCTCCATTTCTAAATCATCTATCACATTTTATAGCACTTTTTTCTGTGTGTTTCAGGCATCCCATAGCGGTTTGCCCAGTCCTCATTAACCTTCTCAAGCAACGCAAGCAATTCCTCTCTTTCTCTTTCAGACAAACAGGAAAACATCTCCACATGCCGCCTGCTGCGTTGCTCTGCCGCCTCAACTGCCATTTTTATTCCCTGGTCTGTAAGTGAAATATCAGCCGTTCTCCTGTCTGTTTCACTAATGGTACGTAAAATAAGCCCCGCATTCTCCAACTTAGAAAGAATTTCACTAACAGAACCAGGCTGTATACCCAGACGCGCGGTCAAATCCCGCTGTGTAATGCTTTTAACTTCATTTAGAATAATCAAAATACGCTTTTGGCTTGCCTTCCCCTCATATAAAGAACGCATAACATGATTCAAATCCAATATATTAAAAATAAGCTTATCGTTAATACTCATGGATTTGTCATATCCAGTGTAGCATTTATTTTCTAATGAGTTTTCCATTTGTTTTCGCATATCAATCCTCCTGTAATATATTGCCATCTGACAACCTTTTTATTTCCCTATATTATTTAGGTACCTTTATATTTTAATATCTATTCTCCTATTTGTCAAGGTACCAAACAAAAATAAAAACAACTCAGACTGCTTTTCACAGTCTGAGTTGCTTATATTTTTGTTGCTGCATACAGGAACGACTTGTAAGCACAATACAAATCTGCGCTCCTGCTATACTTCTTGAAACTATATTCTCTTATGCATTTTCATAAAATTTAAGATAAGTCCTCAACTACCTTCTTTAATCCCACACTTACCTCTGTCAATGCACTCCAACTCAATGCTTTTATCTTCTTATCATCTAATACCTGATAATCTGACGCTGAATAACCTTTTTTCTCATATCCTGATGGCAGCTCTATTACAAGTTTTGTTCCTGCTGCTGATGTCAATATCTCTGCCATCTCCTTTATCGTTATGCTTGACTCAGTATTGCTGACATTATATGTTTCTCCCCTTCTGCCTTTACAAAGTACCACAAGTATTGCATGCGCTGCATCTGCTACATAACACATTGAGCGAATCTGACTTCCTTCGCTTTTCATTACTATATTTTCTTTTTTAACAGCATTGCGAATAAATTGTGCTATTACTCTGCTGTCTCTTTCTGTCATTGTCTGTCCATATATATGGCATGGCCTACATATTGATACATCTGTTTGATATTGTTCATTGTAACTGTGGCACAATGTTTCTGCCGCTCTCTTGCTTTCAGGATAACATGAACGCACTTTATTAAAATCAAGGATACCTGCATTTTCTTCGCGATATGCCTCTCTTTTGCCAGTATAACCATATACTTCACCTGTTGATATAAACACCATTCTTCCATTATTCTTTTTTGTGAGTTCTAACATATTAATAGTACCTGTAAGATTTGACATCATTACACCCACAGGATCACTGACAAAAGCTGCCGGATCGCCATATCCGGCAGCATGTATTATATAATCAATATGTAAGTAATTGTTCTTATCATTTATATCTTCAATATTTTCACAAGATACATTTTTACCACTTGCATTTTTAATAATTTTTTGTGATAAATTTTTATCACATACATCTCCGACAATTATTTGAAATAAGTTATTGTTAGAATACTCTACAAATAATTTTTCAGCTTTTTCCCTATTCCTTACCAATACATATACTTTTACTGCTAATTTAAACTCCTTATTTGCACACATTAATAAATCAGTAATACATCTGCCTATCATTCCTGATGCCCCAGTAATCAAAATGCTTTTATTATTAAAATCATTCCATTCTACACATTTAGAATATACAATATTTTTTATATCACTAAAATAATTTTTCATTTTGACCTCCGAAAATTAAAGCCCTCTCATCAAGCCCATTATTTTTTATATTTACCTACTTAAGCCATTCATCTTTTTTAGATACAAGAAGTGCCTTAAATATTTCTATATCATCTGTCGTAGTAAGCTTTATATTCTTCTCTGAGCCTGTTGAAAAACATACTTTCTCACCAAGTTCTATCATTAATGTACACGTTGCAATCGAATTTTCTATCCCTCTTTTTGCTGCTTCTTCGTGTGCCCAAATAAGTTTTTTTAAGAAAAAAGCCTGCGGTGTCTGAGTTCTTGCAAGCCTGTCCCTTAATATTGTCTGGTCCGATGACACTTTATCTTCTGATAAAAGCATTGCCTCTGCACATGGTATAACTGTAACTGCTGAACCATTCTTTCTGCATTTTGTAATACAGTCTGATATTATTTCCTGTGAAACCATTGGCCTTATTGCGTCATGTATTAATACCATATCATCAGGGCTGCAGTCTTCTTTTAATGTATACACACCATTTTTTATAGATTCCTGACCATTTTTTCCACCATCAATAATCCAACGCAGTTTTGTTATATTAAACTGTTTTGCATAAGCATTCAGTATTTCATGCCACCCTTCAAGACATACAACTCCTATAGCATCAATATTAGGATGTCTCTGAAATACCTCAAGTGTATATACTATAACAGGCTTATCATTTACATTAATAAACTGTTTTGGAATATCCTGATTCATTCTCTGTCCACTACCTCCAGCAATTAAAAGTGCTATGTTCATTTATTTAATCCCCCATTCTGTTACAATTAGCTACAATTTCATATTTACAAAGCAAAAATTGTTACTATTCACGGCTACGCCGCTCATAGTAACAAGCAGCGCTTTCAGCGCTGAAATGCACACATTTTGCGAAAAATCATGCAAAATGACGCCGCAAAAATCCTCGAATTTAATCAGCTGTAAATAGTAACCAAAAATTACTAATTCCATTTTAGTAGACAAATTAACTTAGATATGCAGTATATCACATATTTTTTCACACAAACGCTTACATGAATATCCATCTGATTTTGCAAATATTCTATTTCGTAGTCCTATTCTTCCTTCTTCATACAAATCTTCACTAAATGTCTTTTTAATAGTTTCCATAAATTCTTCCATAGTATAAGTCTTTGCTTCTGGCATATATTCGTCATATTCAAAATAACATTCTCTTGTATCTTTTGAATATTCTTCAAAATCATATGGAAAAAGCACTGATGGCCTGTTTAGCATTAAATAATCTGAATATATCGAAGAATAATCTGTTGTAAGCATGTCCGCATATTTTAATATTGCATATGTATCTACTTCAGGATTAATGTCTTTTATGTTAGAAAACTTAATTTCTGCAAATTTTTCTTTTAATTTTGACTTTGGATGAAGTTTTGTATAAAACATATATTTATTCTCACAAAGGAAATCATTGAACTTCCCCAAATCCATTACATCAAAGAAAAGACTCTCAGATGCCCTAAAAGTTGGCATATAATATATAATCTTCATATTCTTATCCTTACATGCCTGCAATTCTTTCATAATATTTATTTCTTCATCTGAATATATATTTTCTATTTTTAAATCATCAAATAATGCGTCATTTCTAGGATATCCTTCTTGTACTATGTGGCTCAAATCCGTATTAAACGCTGATGTAAATATGTCAGCCATCATTGGAGATGTTGCCAGCGTATAATGATGCGGCTTTTCATCTGAAAGCCTTCTTGGAAATGTCTTAAACTTTTCCCATGAATTCTTTGGATGACGTACTGTATCAAATTTGTTGTCATAATTAGTTTTCTTATTTCCTGAACCATGCCAAAGATTAAACTTAACAGCACCTCCTGAGAGCCAAAAAGATATATCTTTTGAATAATTATCAAATATGTATATTCCTGCTCTCAGACACATCCACATACCTTTTGCTGAATGATAATAATACGCCTCATATCCGTTACCATTTAATAATTTTACGATTTCTTTATTGTGCGAAATCCATATTGGGCGTATATTCTCTTTCTCATTTTGTGCCACATACAAATATAAATACTTTGGATTATCAGCAAATCTTCTTCCAAATGTACTTCCAAAAACCCATATATGCTTATTTTTGGGAATAATAAAAGATAACCAATAGATTGGCAGTAAAAGGAGCTGTCCCCAATATTTTAATCCATTGATTATCTTCTTTATCATAATATTTCCTCCATAAGAATTTTATATATTTAATTTATTATGCCGTTTTTACTATCTCAAATAGCAGGATAAATTTTATTAATTTTTGCACACATTTTGCGAAAAATCATGCAAAATGGCGCCGCAAAACTCGTATTTTGGGCATAAATCATGCCAAAAATCCTCGAATTTAATCAGCTGTGAATAGTAACTAATTTTTTCACTATAAAATATGTTTGGATATTAATTTCCAAAACACACTCTTAGGCTTACCACTTTCTAAGTACAGTCTTTCTTTCCATTGGATCAAGCTTTTCTATTTTCTCATCTTCATAATAAGAATCATTCCTTATATGAGTAGTTGATACTTCTTCAAAAATCGCACCACCTCTTGATGTAAAAGCATGTTTCTGCCCACGAAGCACAGTCTGTACATCACCTGCCACAAGGTTATATTCTTCACCATCAAGATTTACTTCCAAATCCCCATAAAGCACCTGAAAAGTCTCTTCTTTGATTTTGTGCATATGCACAGGATGCTTCTGTCCTGGAAGCACAATAATAAGTTTCTTGCAATATTCCCTATTTATAACGCTGACTATTATAGCCCCTGTCTGTCTGAAATTCCTCATTCCATAGTGATGTGACAGTTCAACTTCAAAATCACTGCCAAGAACTATTCCAGCCTCATAAAGCATACCTTTTGCATCATGTATTACACTTCTGGCAAGCTTTGTAGCTGTAATATGCCTCTTTTCAAAAAGAGCCTCATCTTTAGCATAATCCCTTGTAAGTTCAATTCCATCACCAAATTCTCCGCTGTTCATCTGCTTATCCTGACAAGGCATTGCAAAATAAACATCTTCAGGCCCTATAAACTCTCCCTCTTTCACATCATGCTTAAGATATACACCACGCATAAGTGAATTAAGAGAATCAATCTCTGCCTGACTTACATATTTATCATTTTCTTTCTTTGTTGTACAGATAACCCTTGCCTTTTCAGCAGCTTCTACCCATTTGTCAGCCTGTTCAGGTGTCATTGAGTAGGCATTTATAGAATATTTTTCTGTAGGAAGTGCAACATGTCTTTCAAGAATTTTTGCTCCTTTAGCTACAGCAAGCATTGCTACTGTATTATCATTTGGATCTTCATGACCTGAATAGCCTATTATTACATCACGATATCGTCTGTTCATCCTGTCAATAAAGTCAAGCTGCAAATGATCAGACGGTGCAGGATATTCGGCAACGCAATGAAGAAATGCAAAATCACATCTTTTATGTGTAAAAAAGTTATACAGTTTGTCTATATCTGAAAGTGTCTTGCCTCCTGTTGAAATAATAAGCGGTTTGCCTGTCCTTGACACCTTTTCAAGTAATGGCCAATCAAGCGCACTACAGCTTGCTATTTTTATTATCTCTATTCCCTGATCCATGCACCAGTCAACGCCATCCTCATCAAAAGGAGTGCTCATTGAAATAAGTCTTTCTTCCCTAATGGTATCAACTAATTCTGTAAACTGTTCATATGTAAGACGAGTGCTCATAAATCTTGGAATATGTGGTACATCTGTTCTATCCTTATAATCCGGGTGTATAAAATTATCAAGATTGCGGTACTGAAGTTTTACAGCCGCCCTTATATTGTACTTTCTGGCAATCTTTCCCATCTCATGTATTATATCCTTGCCATGCTCTATATCCCCCTGATGGCTGTTTGCCATCTCAAATATAAATAAATCGTTAAATATCTTATTCATTTTATTGATAATCCTCCATATGTATTATATGCTGCTTGTTGCAGTCTTTTTTCTAATTCAAAAGCTTTAAAAACATTCTTTAATATTATAACACACTTTTTATACTAATTCGAGTGCCAATATAATTTTTCCATGAAATTACAAAACTAATAAAATCTCAAAATTTTCAAACACGCTCTAGATACGAATGACAACAAGCTATCCTAAATATTATAGCAGCCTTCCAATATTCCCTCAGTGTTACGCTCCATTTTTATAGGTGTATGCCTAAATGTTACTTTTTGGCCAAAATTTAAAGCAAATCCATTACCATTCCATTCATCTATTGGTCTTGTATATTTTCCACCTACTCGTGCATGCCTTGAAATCGGATTTGTCTTATCAGCCATTAAATTTGCATGTTCATATGTTGTGTACATATATACATCATTAATTGAAATATGCAAAATTCCTGCTATTGAATGCGCCAAAAGATAACTTGCCCTAAACTTCCCCTTTATATCTATCCATTTTTCACTATTCTCTATGCCCGTTTTCATTTCGAATAAATGAGCATCATATATATTATTTTCCAAATATGAAAAGATTATATGATCAACTCTCTTTTTCAAATAAGTATTATTCCCTGACAAATCTTTATCTCTAAAATATAATATATCTGACTTTTTATCATCTATATTTTCAATACAAATGCTTCTATCTGATGATACTTTAAGCCTTAAAATACTTTTTCCTTCTTTATTATTTTCACGTAACTCATATTCATTTTGTCCAATTAATAAAAAATTATCTGCCAAAAAATTATTTATTACATAATCCCTTATACAATTATTTATATCCTCTGTCATATAACCACCCTATTGTTGTATCTCATATACCTCATCAAGGATTTTATCAAGTGCGTCATTAAAACTTCTTACTTCAAAACCATATTCAGTACAATCTATACTTTCTACCTTTGTATACCCTGAAGCATCTTCAGTAAACTGATATATTGTTATATCATCACGGCTTATTATTTCTTTATCTGAATAACCAAAACGCTTGCATATATTATCCTTTTGTTCCTGTTCAAGCAAATTAAGCCTTATAATATTATTAATATGCTGTATTATAATATCACTGTGTGTAGTTGCAATAACCGGTATATCTGCTTTTACAAGCATACAGAGAAGCCTTGCAATCTTTTTTTGGAGTTGTGGATGAAGGCACATTTCCGGCTCTTCATAAAACATTCTATCTATATAATTTCTATATTTCAATAACAGAATAATAGGTGACAACTCAGACACCACAGCAGATGAAACTCTTAATGGTATTTCTGCATTATTTTCATCCAAACTGTATTTAACTTCCTTAGTTGTATTGTTGAAACCTATCTGTCCATATATAATATCCTTTTCTATATAATCAATAATGGCTTCTCTTTCCTTATCTATAGATATATCTGTAGATAAATTGTCCATAATATCAAGAAACTGATTGATAGGTTTTGTAAATGGCTGAATTGGTTTTGTAAATGTGTGAAATGATGAAGCTTTTTCCGTAAAAATATCAAAGGTCTGCTTTCTGCTAAAGCTGTTAATAATATTTCTGGTAAGCATAAATCCTGTCCTTGCAGCAGGCAAAAAAATTATTTGATCATTTCTCTCTATGAAAATTCTACTTATATCCAATATATTCCCTATAAACATATATAAAATAGATGTAACAAATAATGTCATTTTATCAGGCAACATTTCTTCAAATACTTTCTTAAAAGTTTCTTCTGAAAGATAACCTAAAACATCACCATAGAAAATACTTATTAAATCATCTTTTCTATATATAATTAATTCATCATCCACTTTGTCTTCAAAAAAGTTTATACTTAACTTTCCAATATTAATATTCTCATAATTGAAAATATTTCTTATAAAATAAAACATACAAATTATAATATCTAACAATATAGTAATTAACCAAT